>DATLLM010000648.1:0-2454 GCA_035537855.1 Chloroflexota bacterium
ATCTTCAGCTACTTCGCCGCCCGCCCCTACAGCACCGAAGTCATCATCGTCAGCGACGGCAGCGCGGACGGCACCGGCCGCATCGCCCAGGAAGCCATCGGCCGCCTCGCGCCGCACGGCAGCGTGCGCGGCGTCTTCTACGAGTACCAGCCCAACGCCGGCAAGGGGCGTGCCGTCCGCACCGGCGTCGGCTACACCCGCGGCCGGTTCGTCGGCTTCACCGACGCCGACCTCTCGACGCCGGTGGAGGAGGTCGATCGCGCCCTGAGCTACCTGGACACCTCGGGCGTCGTGGGCAAGCCCGCGTCGACGCCCTACCGGGTGGTGATCGGCTCCCGCGCCGCCGCCGGGGCGGACGTCGCCCGGGTGCAGCCCCTCTACCGCCGGGCGAGCGCCAAGTTCTTCAATTTTCTGCGAGACGCCATCGTCGGCATCCGGGGCCTGCGAGACACCCAGTGCGGCCTCAAGGTGTTCGACGGGGACGTCGCCCGCTACATCTTCGCCCGGCAGCGCATCGACGGCTTCATGTTCGACGTGGAGACGATGTACATCGCCCAGCGCCTGCGCCTGCCCATCCTGGAGCTGGGCGTGCGCTGGGCGGACGCCCCGGAGAGTAAGGTGCGCGTCTCCTCCGGGCTGCGCCTGCTCCCGGACCTGACCCGCATCCGCTTCCTCCACCGCGGCCTCACCCCCGCCGCGCTGCCGGCGGCGTTGCGCGTCGCCGGCGCCTGAGCGTCCGGGCGGCGCCGGCCCGCCGCCGCCGTCCTGGGAGCGCGCGGCCATCCGCCGGCGCCGGAGTGCCGTACACTTGCCGGTGGGAGGCTGACAGTGACTGCAAGCCTGGCCGAGCGCAAGTGCGTCCCCTGCGAAGGCGGAACACCGACCTTGACCGCCGCGCAGATCGCCCCGCTGCTGTCCCAGCTCAACGGCTGGAACGTGCAGGACGGGACGTCCCTCACCAAGACCTACTCGTTCCCGGATTTCGTCACAGCCGTGGACTTCGTCAACGCCATCACCCCGGTGGCCGAGGGCGAGGGTCACCACCCGGACCTGACCGTGACCTGGGGCAAGGTGGGCGTCTCGCTCACCACCCACGCCATCGGCGGTCTGAGCGAGAACGACTTCATCCTGGCCGCGAAGATCGACGCCCTGCCCAACGGGTCGTAGCCCGAATCGTGTCCGGGGCGGGACGCACAGAGGAGAGCGATGGCGCTAGTGCTTGGCTCGTTCGAGACTCAGTCGCAGGCTGAGGACGCAATCGATCAGCTGAAGGGACTGGGGATCGGCGACGCCGACGTCTCACTCGTCAGCCACGCCTCGCACCCGGTCGGGGCGCCGGAGGACGACGACCAGCGGGCGAACACCCAGGTGGACATCGCCGTCGCCGGCGGCGCCGCCGGGGCGATCCTGGGGGGCTTCTTGCTCGGCCCGATCGGCGCGGTCGCCGGTGGCTTCCTGGCCGGGGGCGGACTCGCCGCCGCCCTGCGCCCCCACGGCGTGACCCACGAGGAGGCGGCCGAGTACGAGCGGCGCCTGCACGAGGGCCGCTACGTCCTGGCCGTTCGCGTCGACACCGACGAGCGCGCCGACGAGGTGCGCCGGGTGGTCGCGGCCGCCGGCGCCGACGACGTCAGCGTCGATCCCTGACGTCCCGGTAGCCAACGTGGTCCCCAGGGGAGTCGCGCTCGGCCTGCGCCTGGCGCTCGTGCTCTTGCTCGCCCTCGCACCGGCTAGCTCGCTGGCCTGGCCGCCGCCCGCCGCCGCGCAGACCCCGGGCGGCGCCCTCGAGGAGCCGGTGCTCGGTCCGGACGGCTCGGTGCTGGGACGCCACTACCGTCAGACGGGAGACGGGGCGACCCTCGGCTTCGACGTCCGCCCGCCGTTCCTGCCGGCGTTCCTCGCCCTCGGCGGCGGGCCGGCCGCCGGCTACCCCATCTCGGTGCCCTTCCTCGGCGCGGACGCCTGCGCGTATCAGGCCTTCCAGGTGATGCTCCTGCAACGCTGCGGCGACGGGGAGGTGCGCCCGGCGAACACGTTCGAGATCCTGCAGGACGCCGGCGTCGACCCCCAGCTGGACGCGCTCGGGATCGGCGCGGGAGAGAGCGACCCCAGCGCCAGCTTCGACGCCGCCCTCCAGGCCCGCCGTGGCTGGCTCGAGGATTCGGCCATCCGGGAGCGGTTCCTCGGTCAGTGCGGCGGCGGCGACTACGTCGCCGCGGTCGGGTTCTGCGGGCTGCCGATGAACCACCCGCGCAGCGCCGGCGCCTTCGTCACCCAGCGCTTCCAGCGCATCGCCTTCCAGCGCTGGCTGCAGGACGGACCGGGCGGGATTCGGACCGGAGACGTCACCGCCGTGCTGGGCGGCGACCTGCTGAAGAGCACCGGCGTCCTGATCGGGATCGCCGTCCAGCCGCACGTCATCGGGCGCCCGCCGGCCCCACCCCCGGTGACGAG
>DATLLM010000649.1:0-3771 GCA_035537855.1 Chloroflexota bacterium
AGCACGAAGTCCGCCCCCAGCACCTCGACGATCGCCGACCGGGTCAGGCGGGCGATCAAGGCGATGTAGCGGAACGAGAGCGCCAGGGCCGGCAGGATCAGGTAGCGCACCCCGTCGGTCACCGCCCCCCAGCCCTCAGCCGGGGCCCGCAAGGAGCGGTTCCCCTGCGACGGCAGCCAGCCCAGCCAGACGGCGAAGAGCAGGATCAGCAGCTGCCCGAGCCAGAACTCGGGGATGGAGTACCCCGAGAGGGCCGCCCCCTGGGTCAGCGCGTCCAGGGCCGTCCCCCGCGCCCGGGCGGAGACGATCCCCAGCAGCAGCCCGAGCACCGTCGCCAGGACCATCGCCGTCAGCGTGAGCTGCAGCGTCGCCCCCAGCCTCCCGGCGATCAGGTCGCGCACCGGCTGCCGGTTGGCGAACGAGTACCCCAGGTTCCCCTGCGCCAGCTGGGCGAGGTAGCGCCCCAGCCGCTCGGCCAGCGGCCGGTCGAGCCCGAACTCCCGGCGCACCTCGGCGACGTACTCCGGCGGGGCGGGGTAGTCCCCCACCAGCACCGTCACCGGGTCCCCCGGCGCCATCTGGATCAGGACGAAGTTGACCACCACCACCCCCAGCAGGAGCGGCACCGCCAGGGCCAGCCGGCGCAGCGCGAAGAGCGAGAGGCGACCGATTCCCACCGCCGGGATTGTCACAAACCGGGCGGCGGTGGTGTTATTGCGGTGGGAGGGCTGATGACCCAATCGGCGATGACCTTGCCGCGGATCGGCGACGACGACTTCGAGCGCGACGCCCGGCCGCTGCCCGAGGAGCAGGCGCTCCTCGAACGCCTCCGCACCGGCGACGAGGCGGCCTTCACGAGCCTCTTCGAGCGCCACTGGGACGCCGTCTGCCGCCTGCTCATCCGCCTCACCGGAGACGCCGACGCCGCCGGCGATCTGGCCCAGGAGGTATTCGTCCAGCTCTACCGGAAGCCCCCGCTGAACGCGGACGTCCCCCTCCGCGCCTGGCTCTTCCGGGTGGCCCTCAACCGGGGCTACAACGCCCTGCGCGCCGACCGCCGCCGGCGCACCCGCGAGGAGACCGTCGCCGGCGATCCCGCCGCCGGCGGGGCCGCCGACGGCGCCGCCGGGGTCGAGTCCCTCGAGGAGATCGCCAACCGCGCCGAGGAGCGCGATTCGGTGCGCCGGGTGCTGATGCGCCTCTCCGAGCGCCAGCGGGACTGCCTCGTCCTCCGGGCCAACGGGCTGAGCTACGCCGAGATCGCCGTCGCCATCGGCGTCGCCCCCGGGTCCGTCGGCACCCTGCTGGCCCGGGCCGAGCGGGCCTTCAAGGCCGAGTACCTCGCCCGCCGTGGTGGCCTCTAGCCGCCGGTCGGTGCAGAAGAAGGAGTTTCTGATGGTCGCTGAAGCCGCTCGCCGGCGCTCCTGCCTCGCCGGCTACGACGAGGGCCTGCTCAAGACCTACCTGGACGCCGAGCTGCCCGCCGCCTGGCGCGAGCAGCTCGCCGCCCACATCCCCGTCTGCGTCGCCTGCAAGGACCGCCTGGCCCATCTGCGCCTGGACGGCGCCGTCGTCCAGGGCCGCCTCCGCCTGCTCGATCCGGCCGTCGCCCCCGGCGGCCGCGCCGCCCGCTGCCCGGCCGGCGCGGGCGAATCCCCGCCCCGGCCGCCGGCGGCCGCCCTGCTCGCTCGCGCCCGGCGCCCCGAAACCTGGCGCCACCGGGCGGCGGCCTGGTGGCGGGACACCGCCGCCGGGGCCACCGCCCGTGGCGCGCAACGCTGGCGTCCGGCCCCCCTCGCCGCCGGGCTCGCCGCCGGCGCCGTGCTCGTGTTCGGCGCCGCCACCACCCAGCCGGCGGTGCAGTCCTTCGCCCAGGGCGTCTTGCAGCAGTTCCGCGTCCAGCGGGTGCAGCCCGTCCAGATCGATCTCGCCGCCCTGCGCGGCGCCCGCTCGCCGGCCGCGGAGGGGACGCTGCAGGCCCTCTTCCGCTCCGGCACCTACAGCGGGCCCCAGGAGCCGCGGCTGCGCGCGTCGACCCCGGCCGACGCCAGCCGGGCCACCGGGCTGACCGTCCGCGGCCTCGGGCAGCCCCCCGCGCGGGTCAAGGGCGGGCCCAGCGTGATCGTCTCCGACCCCATCAGCTTCACCTTCACCTACGACGCCCAGAAGCTGGCGCAGGCGATCAAGGACGCCGGCGTCACCGACCCCGCCCTGCTCCGTCAGCTGCAGACGCTCAACGGGGTCACCGTCAAGGGCGACATCCCGGCGGCGGCCGTCGTCGTCTACGGCTCCGCCTTCCCGGAGGGGACGCCCGCACCCGGCTCGGCTCGGGCCGCCGCCCGCGAGGCCGCCGCCGGGCAGCCCCCGGCCGGCGCCCCCGGGGTGGCCTACGTCCAGCTCAAGGGCCCTTCGTTCCAGGTGCCCCAGAACGTTGACGTCCAGGCCCTGCGCCAGCAGGTGCTCGACGCCGGGGTCAAGTCCGGCGCCATCCCGCCCAGCCTGGCCACCCAGCTCCTGGCCATCTCGGACCTCAATACCCTCCCCGTCCCCGTCGTCCAGGGGCAGTCCAGCCAGGTGACGGTCGACGGCGTCGCCGGCACCCTGGCCACCCACGACGGCGGCGGCGTCAGCCTCACCTGGGTCAAGGACGGGGCCCTCAATGTCCTCGCCGGGAGCGGCGTCAGCGCCGCCGAGCTGACCGCGGCGGCCGGCTCCCTGACGCCGCTACGCTAGACCGGAGCGCTATGACCAGCCTGCGGACGCCGCTCCCGGCCGAGACGCACCCCGCACCCACGACGCCGCCGGCGGGCGCCGCGCCCGCCGGCGACCTCCCCCTGGCTATCGAGACCCATGGGCTGCGCAAGGAGTACGGGCGGAAGGTCGCCGTCGCCAACCTCTCGCTGCGCGTGCCAGCCGGCCAGGTCTTCGGCTTCCTCGGTCCCAACGGGGCGGGCAAGTCGACCACGGTGAAGATGCTCACCGGCCTCGTCCGCCCCACCGCCGGCCGGGGCAGCCTCCTCGGTCGCCCCCTCGGCGACCCGGCCGCGCGGCGCCGCCTGGGCTTCCTGCCCGAGCAGTTCCGCTTCCACGAGTGGCTCAGGGCGGAGGAGTTCCTCGACCTCCACGCCTCCCTCTACGGCCTCCCCGGCCGCGAGCGCCCCCGGCGGATCGCCGAGTCCCTCGCGCTGGTCGGCCTCTCCTCCCGCGCCGGAGACACCCTGGGCACCTTCTCCAAGGGCATGCTGCAGCGCATCGGCATCGCCCAGGCGGTCATCGCCGACCCCCTGCTGGTCATCCTGGACGAGCCGACCTCGGCCCTCGACCCCATCGGGCGGCGCGACGTGCGCGACCTGATCCGCCGCCTCCGCGAGCGCGGCATCGCCGTCTTCCTCAACTCCCACCTCCTCTCCGAGGTGGAGTCCGTCTGCGACCGGGTCGCCATCATCGACCACGGGATGGTCGTCCGCCAGGGCGCCCTGCGCGACCTCGTCGCCGGCGCCCTGGAAGCGGAGGTGCGCCTGGACGCCCTCCCTCCGGCCCTGCTGATCGCCCTCGGCGAGCGCTGGCCGGCCGTCCCCTCCGCCGCCCCGGACGGCGCCGGCTGCTGGACCGTGCGCCTGACCCTCCAGGACGACGCCGACCTCCCCCGGGTGGCCGACCTCGTCCTGCGCCACGGCGCCGGCCTGCACGCGCTCATCCCCCGCCGCACCACCCTCGAAGACCTCTTCGTGCAGTCGGTGGAGAACCACGATGTCTAGACCCCCCGTGGCC
>DATLLM010000650.1:0-9365 GCA_035537855.1 Chloroflexota bacterium
TCCCGAAGCGGAGGAAGGTCAGGGTGGGGGTCACCGCCGGATCGGGGCGGGTCAGATCCTGCGCCGGGCGCCCGGTGAGCCCGAGCACCCAGCGGCTGAACTCGACGCAGGGCTCCATGACCCGCATCCCCTCCAGGCGCACGCGGCCCTGCGGGCCCTCGACGACCAGGGTCGCCGGGAGGTCCCCTTCGACGAACGCCGGCTCCCCGGCGACGAGGATGTTCTCCCCGGCGACGCCGTCGGCGGCGCGCGCCCCCAGGCGGGCGCGCATCCGGGCGTAGTGGGAGGCGAAGCCGACGGAGACGCCGTTGCCGTTGCCGTGGCGCGACTCCGGGTGGCGCCGGTTGTGCACGTCCACCACCCGCTCGCCACCGGGGAGCAGGCCGCAGACGCCGTCCGGATCGAGCACGAGCGCCGGGACGGCCAGCAGCGGGGCCGGGTCGAACCAGCGGTGGGGGCGCTCCCCCAGCTTCAGGCTCGAGCGCTGCACCTGCAGATTGACGATCGTGCCGACCAGCTCCACGCTCTGCCTCCTGCGCACCGCGCACCGCGCACCGGATACCGCCGCGTCCCCGCCGGCAGCGCCGGCGCCGGCCCGTCTGGCGGACACAACGGCGCCACAGCCATCCGGTATGCTTCGGCCCGCCCGGTAGGAGACTCGGCGCAGCGGCGGCGGACGGCAGAAGGGCGGCGGACAGGCGGATGGGTGTGCGCGCCAACTACCAGGATATCGTGATGCTCTCCGTGATCGGAGAGGTGGCCTCGCCGCGCCTCGAAGGCAACGGGTACACCATCGGCCACGACGGCGCCCCCCGGGTGCTGACCACCAGCGGGGGGATCACCTACAACGTGCGCGTCGGCGACCGGGCCATCGGCTGGGCCGCCGACCACACCGAGCCGGGGGTCACGGTGCGCAACAAGGACCCCCAGGAGCACGTCGCCCTCACCGCCCTGGCCGGCATCGCCCACGCGGACAGCGTCGCCGCCGGCCACGGCCCGGGCGTCGACACCGTCCTGGCCAGCGCGTCGGGAGCCATCCGCCCCCGGCTGGCCCCGGACGAAGCGAACTTCGCCGGGCTGCTCGGCCTGCGCCCCGCCCGGGCGGCCGCGCCGGGCGGAGACTGACGACCGGCGCCCCCGCGGCCGGCGCCGCCGGGGGACGAGGAAAGGTGGTCCAGACCGTGAGCTCCAGAGGCAGGCCCTACCGCGCGGCGATCATCGGCCTGGGGCGGATGGGCAGCACGTTCGACGAAGAGAAGGCCGCGTTCAGCCGCTGGGGGCCGCCCCACGCCCACGCGGCCTGCTACCGGGCGGTGGAGGGGGTAGAGCTGGTGGCGGGCGCCGACCCCTACCCCTCGCAGCGGGAGGCCTTCGCCCGCAAGTGGGGAGTCGACCCGGGGCACGTCTACGCCGACTACCGGGAGATGCTGGAGCGGGAGCGCCCGGACGTGGTCAGCGTCTGCACCTCCGCCCGCCCCCGGGCGGCGATCACCGCCGACGTCGTGCGGGCCGCCGGCGGGGCCGGCGGCGCCGGGAGCGGGGTCAAGGCGGTCTGGGCGGAGAAGCCGATGGCGCTCTCCCTGGCCGAGGCGGACGCGATGGTTGAGGCCTGCCGCGCGGCCGGCGTGCCCCTGGCCATCGGCGCGAGCCGCTGCTGGGACGCCACCTACAACCGGATGCGCGAGCTGATCGACGCCGGGCACATCGGGCGCGTGCTGCACGTCACCGGCTTCGGGCGCTGCGCCCTCTCCCACAACGGCAGCCACCTGCTGACCCTGGTGGCCTACCTGGCCGGGGGGCCGGCGGCGCGCTGCCGCTGGGTCTTCGGGCAGATGGAGAGCGACGAGCAGGCCGCCGGGGACGCCGACCTCTCCGGCAACGGCATGCTGCAGTTCGAGGACGGGGTGCAGGCCTTCGTCCGCACCACCGAGTGCGGCGTCGCGGACTGGGACTTCGAGGTCACCGGCACCGAGGGCCGGCTGCGGGGCGTGAACGACGCCGAGGAGGTGGAGTTCTGGCGCCTGGCGCCGGCCCTGCTCCCCGGCCGGCGGCGCGAGCCGGTGCGGCACCTGTTCCCCGCGCCGCACGGCGCCGCCAGCGCCAACGTGCGCACCCTGCAGGACCTGTTGCGGGTGATCGAGGGCGGCGGGGAGCCCGTCTGCAACGGCGAGGCGGGGCGCCAGGCCCTGGAGATCGCCATCGCCCTGCGCGAGTCCCACCGCCGCGGCGGGGCGCGGGTCGACCTGCCCCTGACCGACCGCGGGCTGCGCCTGGAGTCGAGCGAGACCCTGCACGGGGACGAGCCGGCCGCCGTGCGCCGGGCCCGCGCCGCCGGCGCTACTCCCTGATCCGGAAGCGCTCGAGGGCCTCCGGGTCGACCTCAACGCCCAGCCCGTCGCCCGGCGGCACGCTCAGGTAGCTGCCCTCGCGGTGCAGGGGCCGGGTGAGCAGCTCCTCCCGCAGCGGGTTGTCGCTGCGGTCGTACTCCAGCAGCGGCTCCGTGGGGGTCAGACTCGGCGCCCCGTCCGGCACCGTCGCCAGGTACTGCAGGGTCGCCGCGAAGGCGATCGCCGTGCCCCAGCAGTGCGGCACCAGCCGCACGCGGGCCGTGTCGGCCAGGGACTGCACCCGCTGCAGCATGGAGAACCCGCCGCAGATGACGATGTCCGGCTGGACGATGTCCACCGCCCGGGCGGCGAGCAGCTCGCCGAAAGGGTGCAGCCCGGCGAGGCTCTCGCCGCCGGAGAGGGGGACGGACAGCGCCCGGCGCACCTCCCGGTACCCCTGGAGGTCGCCCGCCGGCAGCGGCTCCTCGTACCAGGCCAGGTCGGCGTCCGCCACCCGCCGCCCGACCCAGGTCGCCGTCGCCACGTCCCAGGCGCAGTTGGCGTCGACGGCCAGCCCCATCTGCGGCCCGATCGCCGCGCGCACGGCGTGCACCAGACTCACGTCCTCGCGCGGGACGAAGCCGATCTTCAGCTTGGTCGTCCGGAAGCCCTGCGCCCGGTAGCCCAGGGCCTCCTCGATCAGTCCCTCCCGCCAGGCGTCGAGCGATTCCCAGCGGGCCAGCCGGTAGAGGCCCGTGGCGTAGACCTGGACCCGCGAGCGGAAGGCGCCCCCCAGGAGGCGCGAGACCGGGCACCCGGCGGCCTTCCCGGCCAGATCGAGCAGGGCGGTGTCCAGGCCGCTGATGATCCCGTAGTGCCCGCCGGAGAGCCCGCCGAGGACGTGCCAGAGGCGCTGCCAGTCCCGCGGGTCCTGCCCGATCAGGCGCGGGGCGTAGTGGCGCTCGACGCCGCGGGGCACCAGGTCGACCGACCCGGAGCACTGCCCCCAGCCGGTCAGCCCCTCGTCGGTGCGCACCTCGACCAACACCGCGTCCCGGTGGGCGTAGGAGCCCTGGGAGTAGGAGAAGGGATTCCGGAGCTGCGCCCGGAGGGCGTGGGTCACCACCTGCGTGATCTTCATCGCGCCCCCGATGGTCGCACAACCCGGCGCCCGGTGGCGCCACCGGGCGCGTACTCGCTTCCGGCCGTCCATCAGGCACACTGGAGCCGGTACAGGAGTGAGGAGCGGCATGAAGATCACCCGCATCGAGACCTTCGTCGTCGAGGCCAACGTCGCCAGCTGGGTCTTCCTGCGCCTGCACACGGACGACGGCCTGGTCGGGCTCGGCGACTGCACCCTGGAGAGCAAAGAGCACACCGTGCTCGGCGCCCTGCAGGACGTCACCCCGCTGGTGCTCGGCCGGGACCCGCGCCAGATCGAGCGCCTGTGGCAGGAGCTCTACCGGCGTTCGCCCTGGCAGGGGGTCGGCCTGTTCACCGCCATGAGCGGGCTGGAGCAGGCGATGTGGGACATCACCGGCAAGGCCTACGGGCAGCCGGTGTACCGGCTGCTGGGGGGCGAGTGCCGCGAGCGGCTGCGGCTGTACACCTGGCCGCAGCCGGCCGGGGACAGCCCCGCCGGATACGCCGAGGGCGCCCTTGAGGCGGTCTCCCGGGGGTACACCGCCCTCAAGACGGACCCCTTCGGCGAGCTGTTCTTCACGGCGACGCCCGGGCAGATCGAGACCACAGTGGGCAAGGTGGCGGCGATGCGCGAGGCGGTCGGCCCGGACGTCGCCATCGCCGTCGACGGCCACCAGCGCTTCTACCCCCAGGCGGCCATCGCCATCGCCCACGCCCTCGAGCCCCTCGGCGTCCTCTTCTTCGAGGAGCCGGTGCCGAGCGACAACCTGGACGCTTTGGCCAAGGTGTCGCAGGGGATGCGCGGCCTGCGGGTGCCCCTGGCCACCGGGGAGCGCCACTTCACCCGCTGGCAGTTCCGGCCCCTCCTGGAGCGCCAGCTGGTGGACGTCATCCAGCCGGACGTGTGCCACGTCGGCGGGCTGTGGGAGCTGCGCAAGATCGCCGCCATGGCCGAGCCGTACGACGTCCCGGTGGCGCCCCACAACCCCAACGGTCCCGTCGGGATGGCGGCGGCCGCCCAGGTGGGGTTCTGCACGCCCAACTTCCTGGCCCTCGAGTCGACGCACTCCCGGGCCTGGCAGTGGGAGCTGGTCGACCCGCCGTACGAGATCGTGGACGGGCACCTGCGGCGCCCGGAGCGGCCGGGCCTGGGGTTCGAGCTGAACGAGGCGGCGGTGCGCCGCCGGGCGGGGACGCCGCGCCCGATGGACTTCTGGCGCCACGTGGTGGTGGAGTGAGCGGCGGTCGCGTGGGCCGCGGGTGCGGAGCCGCAGGAAGAGGAGCGCTGGCGTGAACGACGGGATCGGCGGGATCGGCGGGATCGGCGGGATCGGCGGGATCGGCGGGATCGACGGGATCAGGGAAGGGCAGACCCGGCGGGGGCTGCTGCGCCGCCTGGGCTGGGCGACCGCGGGTGCGGGGCTGCTGCCCGCCCTCGCGGCCTGCGGTGGCCAGCCGGCGACCCAGCCCCGGGCGCTCGACGCCAACCAGAAAGACGAGCTGACCTGGCTGATCATCTACGGCGACTACAGCCCGCGCAAGGACGCCTACGACGCCATGCAGCGGCGCTTCAACCAGGCCTTCCCCAACGTCACCCTGCAACGCATCGACATGGGCGCTGAGCCCCTGGAGAAGATCACCACTCTGATGGCGGGGGGCGAGCGGATCGACCTCTGCGGCACCCGCCCGGACCTGCTGGCCTCCTTCGTCGAGGGGCCGAACCCCTTGCAGGACCTGCGCGCCTACCTCAAGCGGGACACGGCCACGATCAAGGAGGCCGACCACGCCGAGGGGCCGGTCGCCGCGCTGACCTGGAAGGGCACCCTCTACGCCCTGCCGGTCGGCGTCTACACCAACGTGGTGGCGGTCAACCACGACCTGCTCGAGCAGCGCGGCATCACCCCGCCTGGCCCCAACTGGACGGTCGACCAGATGGTGGATATCGCCCGCCGGGTGACCATGCGCCGCGACACGGAGGAGAACTCCATCTGGGGGATGCACCAGCACTGGGCGGTGATCACCCACTTCCCCTACAGCTGGATCCGGGGCAACGGCGGCGAGCCCCTGGTGCCCAACGAGGCGATCACCAAAGCCCAGTGGTCGACGGACGCGCCGACGGTGAAGACGGTGCAGTGGCTGGTCGACCTCTCCCAGAAGACGGGGGTGATGCCGGTTGAGCCGGTCGGGGCGGTGCTGGGCACCTTCCGCGAGGGGCGCACGGCGATGGGGGTGATGGAGGTGAACAACCTGTTCCTGATCCCCCAGAGTCAGGCGCAGGGCGGGGCGCAGTTCAAGTGGGACGTGCAGCAGCTGCCGGCGATGGAGAAGGGGCGCTACTTCCCCGACCGCGGCTTCGCCTACGGCATGGCCCGCAACTCGAAGAACCCGGATCTGGCCTGGGAGCTGCTGAAGCAGGTGATCGGCCCGGCCGGGCAGACGGACTGGTACCGCAACGCCCGCTTCGCCCCCAGCATCAAGTCCCTGCTCAACGGGCCCTACCTGCAGGAGACGGACGAGCCGAAGAACAAGCGAGCGATCGTGGACAGCATCCTGGCGGCGAAGCCGATGCCCAAGTCGCCCTCCTGGTGGGAGATGGACCAGGGGATCACGGTCAAGTCCCTCGCCCGCATCCGCGCCGGAGCGGTCTCGGTCAACGAGGGCCTGGCCGACCTGGACCGGCAGCTCAACGCTATCCTCCAGCGGCGCTGAGCCGGGGTCTGCCCGCGGGCATAGTCCGGCGGGCAGACGCCGGCGCCGGCGCCCCGGCGTACACTGTGCGGGTGTCCGGCGGCGCCCCGACGAGCGAAGCGGGCCAGGGTCGGGACGGTCGCCCCGCCTGGGAGCGCCGGGCCATCCCCCTGGCGGTAGCCATCACCTGGCTGCTGGCGGTGGCGATCGACGTCCGCCCCGGGGCCTGCGCCTGCAACCTGGGGATCACCTGGGAGTGGCGGGCGGGGCTGCTGCTGGTCGTCGGCGCCGTCTGGCTGCTCGAGCTGCGGGGCGTCGCTCCGCCGCGCCCGGTCTTCGCTCTGGCCGTGGCCGTGCCCTCGGCCCTGCTCAACGCGGCCAAGGACGGCGCCATCGCCATCCTCTTCCCCTTGCTCGCCGTCGCCTGGGTGGCCGACCGGGGGACCCGCCGGGAGAGCCTGTGGGCGCTGGGGATCGCCGTCCTGGCCGGTCTCTCGTACGCCGGCGACGGCGACGTCGAGGGGTTGCTGAGCATCGCCGGGGCCGCCGTGTGCATCTGGCTGGTGATGCGTGGCCTGCGCCGGGAGCGCCTGCTGGTGGGGGAGCTGCGGGCGGCGCAGGCCGATCTGGCGCGGCAGGCGGCGCTCGCCGAGCGGCGGCGCATCGCCGGCGAGATTCACGACGTCGCCGCCCACTCCCTGGCGGTGACGATGCTGCACCTCACCGGGGCCCGGCTGCTGTTGCAGCGCCTGCGCGCGGACGGACGAGCGATCGAGGCCCTGAGCGCCGCCGAGCGCGCCGGTCGCCAGAGCCTCGACGACCTGCGGCGCAGCGTCGGACTGCTGGACGGTCCGGCGGGCACGGCGGCGCCCCTGCCCGGGGCCGCCGATCTGCCGGCGCTGGTCGAGGAGTTCCGCGCCGCCGGGATGGACGTGCGCCTGACGCTGGAAGGCGATCCGGCCGATCTGCCGCCGGCGACGGGGCTGGCCCTCTACCGCGTGGCCCACGAGGCCCTGGCCAACGCCGCCCGCCACGCCCCCGGGGCGACCGTGGACGTCCATCTGGTGGTCGGCCCCACCGTGCGCTTGCGCGTCTCCGACGGCGGGGCGGCCCCGGGCCGGGGCCCCGCAGCCGGCGCCGGCGGGGCGGCCGCGGCCGCCGGGACGGGCCACGGGATACCCGGGATGCGTCAGCGGGCCGTCCTGCTCGGGGGCACGCTCAGCGCCGGCGCGGACGGCGCGGGCTGGGTCGTAACCTGCACCCTGCCGGGCACGAGCGGCGCCCCGGCGGCGGACGCGCCGGACGCGCCGGACGCGCCGGCGGCGGTGGGCGCGCGACGGTGAGCGACGCCCAGGGGAGCCCGATCAGGGTGCTGCTGGTGGACGATCAGCAGCTGGTGCGCGCCGGGCTGCGCATGATCCTCTGCCGCGAGGAGGGATTCGACGTGGTCGGGGAGTGCGCCGACGGGGCCGAGGTGCCGGCCGCCGTCGAAGCGCTGCGGCCGGACGTGGTGGTGATGGACGTGCGCATGCCCCGGGTAGACGGCGCGACGGCGACGCGCCGCCTGCGGGCCGTCCCCGGCGGGCCCCCCGTGCTGGTGCTGACCACCTTCAAGGACGACGAGGTGCTCTCCGCCGCCTTGCGCGCCGGCGCCGGCGGCTTCCTGCTCAAGGACGCCCCGGGTGAGGAGATTCTGCGCGCTGCCCGGGAGGTCGCCGGGGGCGGCGCCTACCTCGATCCCGCGGTCACCGCCCGGGTGCTCGCGGCCTACCGCGCGTCGCCCGTCCCCGCCGGCCCTCCCGCCCCCTCGCCGGGGCCCGGCGGCGCAGTGGACGAGCTGACCGCCCGCGAGACGGACGTCTTGCGGGCCATCGGGCGGGGCCTGAGCAACGAGGAGATCGCCACCGCCCTGAGCATCGGGGAGGGGACGGTGAAGACGCACGTCGGGCGGATCTTCGACAAGCTGGGGCTGCGCGATCGCGCCGCCGCGATCGTCTACGCCTACGACCACGGGCTGGCCCGGCCGGCGGGGTAAGCGCACCGCGCTCGGCTCCCCGGAACACCCCCTCTGTCTCCGGGCAGAGGCGGAAATCGGCCCCCGGTCAGACGACGGCCGGCGCCCGGCGGCGCAGACTCGGCGCCGAGGAGGGACATCACATGGTCGTCGCCGAGTCGCCCAGGATCCCCGGGATCGCCGGCCCCGCGCCGCAGCCCGTCCGGCCGCCGGCCGCGCCCAGCACGGGAGCCGGGGCGGGCGCGCGGGCGGGGCCGGGAGCGAGGGCGCGGCTGGAGTACCTCGACGCGCTGAAGGTGGCGTTGACCGCCCTGGTTATCGCCCACCACGCCGGCCAGACGTACGGCCCGACGGGCGGGCGCTGGCCGGTCTTCGAGGCGGAGCGCGCCGCGCTGCTCGGGCCGTTCTTCGCGGTGAACGCCGCGTTCTTCATGGGGCTGTTCTTTCTGATCTCGGGCTACTTCCTGCCCGCATCGGTCGAGCGCAAGGGCGGCGCCGCCTTTCTGCGCGACCGGCTGGTGCGCTTCGGTCTGCCGCTCGTGCTCTTCGCCGGCGCGCTGTTCGGCCCGGTGGCCTACGCGGACTACACCGCGGCCGGCGGCGCCCTGAGCTACCCCGCCTTCTTCGTGCGGGTCTTCGTCGGGGAAGGCCGGGTGGAGCTCGGCCACCTCTGGTTCCTGGCCCACCTGCTGGTCTACGGCGCGGTCTACGTGCTCTGGGCCGCCCTCGCCGGGCGGCGGCCCGGGCGGCCGGCGGGCGCCCCGCGGGGCGCGGCGCCCGGGGCGCCGGGCGGGTGGGCGCTGCTCGCGTTCGCCGCCGGCCTGGCCGGCGTCACCTTCGCCGTGCGCGTCGCCTTCCCCGTCGACCGCTGGGTGAACGCCCTGGGCGTCGTGCCGCTCGAGCCGGCGCACCTGCCGCAGTACGTGGCCCTGTTCGTGGCCGGGATCGTCGCCGCCCGGCGCGGCTGGGCGCAGCGGCTGCGGGCGCGAACCGGGCTGCTCTGGCTGGGACTGGGGGCCGGCGCGGCCGTGGCGCGCTACGCCTATCCCGCGCTCCGGGCGGCCGCCGGGCCGCCGACGCTGCCCGCGCTGACGCCGGGTGGCCTCAACGCCGGTTCGGTGCTCTGGAGCACCTGGGAGGCGCTCATCTGCGTCGGACTCTGCGCCGGACTGGTCACCCTGGGGCGGGTGTGG
>DATLLM010000651.1:0-3555 GCA_035537855.1 Chloroflexota bacterium
GTGCGGTCAGCGCGGTGCGCGGTCAGCGCCGGACGTGGGCGCCCCACCCGCCGCCCCAGCCTAGGGGCAATGCCGGTGACTTAACGGGAGAGGATCCGCACGGAGACAGGCGCCGTGGCGGGCGCCGGGGCCGAGGGCGGCCGCTTCAGGGGGTAGTTGCTCATCTTGCGCCGGACCTGGCGCGGGTACTGGCGGGGGCGGCGGGGCGGCAGGCGCTCCGCCGCCAGTTCCGTCAGGAGCCAGTCGGCAAAAGGGGGAGCCGTTTGGGGGCCGCGCGCTGGGCGCGAGGGATGGCCCGGCGCAGCACCCGCAGGGCCCCGGTGAAGCTCAGCCGGTCGGGGTCCACCCCGTCGCGGAGCGCCGCCTGGTACATGAGGGTGCGGATGGCCAGGTGGGCCAGCAGCAGGCCGTAGACCTCCTGGACCACCCCCCGCGGGTGCTTGCTGCGCAGGGGGCGGGGGTGCGCCCACTGGTGCACCTTGACCTCCGCCAGGGCGGTCTCCACCTCCCACCGCTCGTGGTAGGTCGCGGCCAGGGCCTGGGCGGGGAAGGCGGCCGGGTCGAGCAGCGAGGTGACCAGGCGGTAGCGCTCGGCGCCCGGGCCGGCAGGCGTGTCCAGGGCGTACTCCACCACGCGCACGACGATCCCCGCCTCCCGGCGGCGGCGCGCCGTGGTCGACGGGTAGACGGCGGACAGGTACGAGCCGTCCGTCAGGACCTCGGTGGGCGGGAGCACGACGTTGGTCTTCGTGCGGCCGAGGAAGGCGGCCCCCCGCGCCAGCGTACGCTGGATCATCTCGTAGCCGTGGAAGCCTCGGTCCCACAACAGCAGCATGCCCGGGCCGACGGAGCGCAGCAGGTGCCGGGCGGCCGGGGCCTCGCCGCCGCGGAACGGCCGCAGCACCACGTCGCACAAGGCGTGCGTGCCCGTCTCGATGAGGGCCACCGCCCGCAGCTGGGGGAAGGCCCCCGCCCCGCGGTGCGTCGTCGGGCGGCCGAACGCGTGCGCGTTGGCGGGGGTGTCCGCCACGTCCAGCGTCGTCCCGTCGACGGCCATGAGGCGCAGCCCGCCCAGGAAGGCCCCGGCCGTGCCCCGCGTGGCGATGGGGCCGGCCACGGCGTGGAACACCTCCCGGAACAGCCGCACGCCCACCCGCCGGCGGGCCCGCACGAGGGCCGCCGTGCTCGGCAGGCGCCACCGCACCGGGGCGGCGCCCGCCCCCGGGCCCAGCGCCGCCGCGCGCCGCTCGCGCGCCTCGGCCCAGCCGTCGACGACGGCGGCCAGGGCGTGGCGCACCGACTCCGCGGTCCACAGCCCCATGGCGACCACCAGGGTCACCACCAGGTGCGTCGGCAGCGCCCGGCGGCGCCGCTCCCGCGTGCCCGTGCGCGCGATCGCCGCCGCCACGGCCGCGTCCGGCAGCGCCGCCTCCAGCGCCTCCAACAGGGGCCGGTCGCCGACCCCCGCCGGCCCCGCCACGGCGTCCCACGACCACCCGCGCAAGCCCATGCCGCCCTCCCGACGACCTCGGCCGTCGACGACAAGGCTACCCGCGCGGGCTTAAGTCACCGGCATTGGGCCTAGCCCGGATAATTCATGGCCGACCCGGGCGGGCGGCGAGCAGCGCCCAGAGGGGCTCGCCGGGGTGGCCGCTGGCGAGGTGCAGGCGGACCCGCGTGAGGAGCTCGCGCACCCGGCCGCCGATCTTGAGCAGGCGCAGGCGCAGCGTGTCGAGCTGGAGGCGCTCCGTGCCAGCGGCCACGAGCCAGCGGCGCAGGGTGTCCAGGAGCCAGTAGGCGGCGGCGTGGAGGACCAGTCGGAATTGGTTGGCCACGAAGCGGTGATCGGAGAGGCGGTCGGCGTAGCAGGCCCGCTTGAGGTCCTTGATCCAGTTCTCCGGCTCCCCGCGGGCGACGTAGAAGTCGTACAGGGCCAGGGGCGGGTCGGTCCGGGTGGTAACCACGAAGCGGGTGTTGGGGCCCTCGGCGAGGGCCTCCGCCTTGTAGACCACCCGCCGGGGCTGGGGCCAGCTCTTGGCCTGGTAGGCCGTCTCGCCGGCCAGGCGGACCCTGGCCCCGGTCGCGGCCTGTTGGGCTTGGGCGGTGGCCAGCAGGGGGGCGGCGACGGCCTCGAGCTTGGGGTTGGGGACGAGCCCGATGGTGTACATGATCCCCGCGGCCTCGCACCAGGCATACAGGGCGGGGACGGCGAAGCCGCTGTCCGCCCGCACCTCAATGGCGACGCCGGGCCAGCGCGCCCGCAGGGCGCGCACCAGGCGCTTCAGGATGGCGACGGCGCCCGGGCGCAGCACGGCCGTGACGAGCTGGTTGGTCTCGCCGTCGAACACCAGCAGGGGGTGGTACATGTGCTGGCGGTAGTAGCCGTGGTAGGCCGTCCCCTCCTGCTGGCCGTGGGTCGGGTCGTCCGTCCCGTCCAGGTCGAGCAGCACATGCGACGGGACGCCCAGCCGCTCCCGTTCCCGCAGGTAGACCGCCCCCAGGGCCAGGGCCAAGCGGTAACAGGACGTCGCGCGCACCGCGTTCTCCAACCGCGAGAAGGTCGGCTGGCTGGCCAGGTCCGCCTCCGTGTCGGGCAGCCGGCCGCAGACCAGCTTGAGCAGCGGGTCCGTCCGCAGGGCGTTGGCGTCGTTCTGGTCCTCGTACCCGCAGGCGATCTGGAACACCCGCTGCCGCACCAGCGTCTCCAGGGAGTGGCGCACCGGCCCCCGGCGCCACTCCGGGACCACCGCGGCCAGGGCGCGGCAGATGCCCAGCACCGCCTCCGCTTCCCCGACCCACGGCAGGCCCCCGTCGGAGGTCAAGCGCCCCCCGTCGAAGCTCGCCTCCAGCGGCAGCGGCGGCGGCACGGCGAAGCGGATCGACGGGGCAACGGGTGTGGCAGACTCGTCCACGGCGGGGTCCCTCCTCGGCGCGGGCGTGTGGAACCTGTTCGCGTCGCTGACGATGCCCGCGTTCTACGTCGAGACCTACGGCCCCTTGGCGACGCCGCCCTACGCCGCGTTCATCACCGGACCGTTCGCGGCCAACCCGGCGCTGTTCGTCGTGCCCATCGCGGTCGGGCAGCTCGCCATCGGCATCCTGGCGACCGGGACCGGGAGGTCGGTGCGGCTGGCGATGCTGGGCAGCATGGCCTTCCTGCTGGCCATCGCGCCGATGGGCGCGGGGGCCGCCTTCCCGTTCAGCCTCGTCGGGATCTGGGCGGCCTACCTGCTGCTCCGCGCGCCGTTCGACACCTCGCTGTTCGAGGACGTCGGAGCGACGGTGGCGGCGATCGCCCACACCGTCCAGCCACGCGGGCGCGCCCGACCACACCGCTAGAGCCAGCGCACGCCGTCGGGGATGCCGGATAGTCGCCCCTCCCGGCATTCCTGGAGGAAGGCCGCAGGCGTGGGTCTGGGCGCCGGCGATCCCCGCGTTGGGAGCCGGAGAGGCCACGCTCC
The DNA here is from genome assembly GCA_035537855.1 of Chloroflexota bacterium. Lineage (GTDB taxonomy): Bacteria > Chloroflexota > UBA11872 > UBA12225 > UBA12225 > DATLLM01. The sequence continues at coordinate 3,462 of DATLLM010000651.1, forward strand.
GGGCCTCCTGGGGCGGGGCGGTATGGCACGGATTTCGTAGCCACTCGGGGGCGCGCCAGGGCGCTCCTGGGCCGGCGCGCACGGGTGCGTTAGG
>DATLLM010000652.1:0-3935 GCA_035537855.1 Chloroflexota bacterium
GTCCGCCACGGGGCGGCGGTGCACCGGCGCGAGGGGTATCGTGGCGCCGGCGCGAGCGTACGGGCCTCAGCGAGGCGGTGCCGGCCGCCGCCATCCGGCAGGCGGCCACGGATCGGCGGTGCGCCCGGGAGGGGCAGCCCGACGCGGTGCTCGACCTGGGGACCGCCCGGCTGCGCGCGCGGAGCCGCGCCGGGGGAGGAGCGCACATGATCGTGCTCGCAGACGAGCGACCGCAGAACCGAGACCATTTCGTCGGACTCCTGGAGCTTTACAAGGAGATCACGCCGGTTTGCGCTGGCTTGCGGATGACCCCGCTCCTCACGGGCAGCCTGGCCGTGTTCGGCTACACGCGCAATCGAGCGATACGGGTCAACGACATCGACCTCGCCTGTTCGGAGTCGGCGTTTCCGCGGCTGAGCGCCGGGTTGGCGGACGTCGGCCGCAGTCGCCCGGTGCGGCCGGACGTGCTCGCCGAGGCGGAGGGGCCTCCGGGCTGATGGCGTCCGCCGCAAGCCGTCCGGACTACTCCCACTTGATCGATTGGACGTGCCCGCGCAGCTCGGTGGCCATGGCCTCGCACGCGGCGCGGGGGGTCTTCTCGTTGCGCAGCAGGGCGCCGATCTCCGTCGAGGCCGTGGCCGAGAACTCCTGCCACCTGGGGAACGTGAAGCGCTCGGCCAGGTAGGTGGTGCCCTTCTCGTACGGCTCCAGGGCCGCCCGGCGCGCCCCTTTGGGGTCGCTCATCTTCGCGAACCCGGCCTCGCCCGCCTCCTTCAGCGGCGGCATACCGAAGCCGGTGATCTCCACGCCGATCTCCGGCGTGAAGGTGAGGAAGCGCGCCAGCGCCCACCCGTGCTCCTTGCGCGGCGAGTCCTTGGGCACGGTCCAGCCGAAGACGCCGGCGATGGTGGCCCTGGCCTTGTTGGACGGCAGCGGGGCGACGTCCCAGGCGAACGGACGCGGGTAGCCGGCGATCTCCTTGCGGGGCGCGTCGATGGAGGCCCAGCTGTCTCGCCCCACCAGCTGCCAGGTGGCGAAGAAGCCCCCGGGCGGGGCCGCGGGCGTCCCGGCCGCGCCCGGGTGGATCCGATCCTTCCAGATCGCATCCTGGAGGAACTGGAAGGCCTCGATCGCTTCCGGCGCGCCGATGGTGACCGTCCGCAGGTCGGTCGAGAGGAAAGCGGCCTTGTTCTGCGCCAGCACGCTGAAGTAGTCCGTCTGGTTCCCGTGCCAGCGGGTCAACTGGCCGTCTGCGCTCGTCTGGCGTACCTTGCGCGCCGCATCCAGGAAGTCGCTCCACCGCCAGCGGTTCTGGTCGTACAACTGGTTCGGATCCGGCACGCCGGCCTCCCGGTACACCTCGGCGTTGTACTGCCACAGCTTCGCCGTGGCGAATCCGGGCAGCCCCACCAACGCGCCCTTCCAGCGCTTGGCGCTGACCATGAACGGGTGGAGCAGGCCGGCGTTGAGCCTGTCCGCTTTCAGGTACGGATCGAGGACCTCGAGCGCGCCCAGGTAGGCGTACTCCGGATTCGCGTTGTCGAAGAAGAAGTCCGGTGGCGTCCCGGCCGCGAGCAGCAGCTTCATCTTCGTGTGGTACTCGGCGCCGGACACCACATTGGACTGCACGCGGACGCCCGGGTTCTGGGCCTCGAAGCGCTCCACCCACGGGCCCCAGACGTACTCGTAGATGCCGTTCTCCCAGTGATGCACCTGGATCGTCGTCGGTGCGAGCGCGCCCGGTCCGCTCCCGGCGCGGCGCGGCTCGCCGGACCGGCCTACGCCGCAGCCGGCCAGGAGCGCTGCGCCCGAGCCGCCGGCCAGGCCGAGCACCAACCGGCGCGTCGCCCCCGGGGCGGTGGCCCCCGTCGTCGTCGTCATGGCGTCCCTCCTCCCGCAGCGTAGTCGCGCTCGGGCCGCCTGCCAAGCCGGGCGGTGCCTCCTCCCGCCGGAGGCGGAGGACGGGCCGGGTGCGCCGCGGGGTCAGCCGGGATCGCGGCCGCGCCGCCCGCGGCCGCCGCCGCCGTCGGTCCCGGCGAGGGCCGCCAGCCCCTGCGCCAGCGCCTCCCGCTCCGCCGGCGTCAGACGCGCCTCCGGGTGCGCCAGGAGGTACTGGGGGAGGGGCATCTCGCCCTCCCGCACCTTCTCAGGCGCCTTCTCGATCTGCTGGCTGCGGTCCCACTCGGTGAAGTTCAGCTTCTCGCGCGCCCGGTACACGTCGCGCTGGACGGCCCAGGAGACGGGGGCGACGAAGGTGTACCAGGCCCAGCGGGTCTGGTTGCTGTGGCAGTCGAAGCAGGAGCGCGTGGCCAGCGTCCGCGTACGCGCGTCGGGCCACGGGGGCGTGGCGCGCACCGGCGGGTTGGCGTGCTCCCGCCCGAAGGGCAGCAGCTGAATCAGCACCGCCCCCGCCCCGACGCCCAGCAGCGCCCGCCGCAGCCACGGTCGCACCATCTCGATCCGCCACGGCGCATGCACGTCCTGCGCCACGGGCTGGCGCCAGGGCCCGCCGCCTCAGCCGGTAGGGCCGCTCCCGGCGGGCCGTTCGCGGCGCGTCCTGGCCCTAACCTCGCACCACCAGCGCCCCGAGACCGAAGACGTTGATGAGCACGACGAGCACCACCATCCAGATGAGCCAGCCGACGATGGCGGTCACGATCGCCTTGCCCGTGGTGAAGTCGAGCCCTTGGCGGATCGCCACGATCCCCGCCGCCAGCGCCCAGAGGCCGCCGATGAACACCGCCAGCCCCCCCACAACGGGGAGGAAGGAGAGGAGTCCCAGGACACCGGGCGTCTGGGCGAATCCGAGCGTCCGGAGCATCTCGCCCGGCGTCGCCGTCCCCCCGAGCAGGCTCGTCCCGATCCAGTACGCCGTGTACGACCACACCAGCCAGCCGATCAACGGGCCGATGGCGGCGAAGATCAGACCCGGGATCAGCTGGCCGCCACTGCTGGCCCCAGCCATCACCATGGCGAGCGCACTGCCCAGGGCCTGACAGACGGCCACGATCACAACGACCGTCGCGGCCTGCCCGGTCAGGGAGGTGTCCGCCTCGACCTCTTCGTAGAGCGCCACATCCAGCCTGGCCGCGCGAATCATCCGCTGCAGTAGCACGGTCCTCTTCCCCTCCTCCCGACCTGTGATTGTTCCTGGGACGAAATCGCGCTCAGCGACTCAGAAGTCGCTCCGCGGCGCAGCCCGGGGGTGGCGTCTCGCCTGCGGGGCCCGCCGGCAGACCCCGCCAACGCCCCGGGACCCGAGGCGTTGACGAGGTCTGGCCTGGCGACGTCCGTGGGACGCCGGGACTCACCCGAGCGACCCGAGCGACCCGAGCGGCGCTACCCCGGCTCCGCACACCTGGTAATGACGCGGGGGCGCGCTCAGGAGTTCCATCGTTCGTCGACCCTGTGGGTGGGTAGTCGGCAGCGGGGCGGTAGCGGATCAGTGGCCGACCAGGCTCTTGATCCAGAGTACGCCGAGCGCGAGCGCCACGACGAACGCCACGTAGGCCAGCGCCCGGGGCCGGCTCACCGGGACGGCGCGCGCCGCCAGGTACCCCACCACCGCGACGAACGCGAGCAACAGGAACTCGGCGGCGCGCACGCCCTCGGGCCCGCCGATGAGCAGCACCGGGGTCACCGCCACGGCCGTGACGGCCAGTCCGCCGGCGAGCTGCGCCGCGAGCAGCTCGAGCTGCGCCGCCGGCAGGGCGCCGTGGTGGACGAGGCGCGCGGAGAGCCGGAACGCGAGGGCGTGGGCCAGGATGAGCCCGACCGAGGTGAGGCAGAGCGTCAGCGCGGGCCGCGCCGCGGCCCCAGGGTCCATGGACGGCGGCAGCGCCACCAGGACTGCCAGCAGCGACAGGCTGACGTAGAGCGCCATCGTGAGGCCCTCGTGCACGCGCTCGCAGGGGGGTCGGAGGCGGGCTCGCGGG
>DATLLM010000653.1:0-3095 GCA_035537855.1 Chloroflexota bacterium
GGCCTGACCCCGGCCTGCCCCCCCGCCGGCGCCCCGGCCGGCCTGCGCCTGCGCCTTATACTGTCTTCTCTGGGGGCGTGAGTCCCATGGGTGTCCCCACGGGGGAGTGAGCATGGCCGCACTCGAAGGACGCTACGACTACAAGACCGCCGAGCCGGCCCTCCAGCGGGGCTGGGACGAGAGCGGGATCTACCGCTTCGACCCGCAGCGCGCCGGCCCGCACTTCACCGTCGATACGCCTCCGCCCACCGTCTCCGGGCGCATCCACGTCGGCCACGTCTACTCCTACACCCACGCGGACATCATGATCCGCTACCACCGGATGAAGGGCGAGCCGGTCTTCTACCCCTTCGGCTTCGACGACAACGGCCTGCCGACGGAGATCTTCACCGAGAACAGCATGGGCATCCGCGCCCGCGACGTCGGGCGGCGGGCCTTCATCGAAGCCTGCCTCTCCCTCTCCCAGCAGGTGGAGGGCCAGTTCGAGCGCTTCTGGAAGCGCCTCGGACTCTCGGTCGACTGGCGCCTCGTCTACTCCACCATCGACGACCGCTCGCGGCGCATCTCCCAGGCCGCTTTCTTGCACCTCCTGGAAGGCGACAACGTCTACCGCCAGGAATCGCCCACCCTGTGGTGCACCACCTGCCAGACCGGCGTGGCCCAGGCCGACGTCGAGGACAAGACGGGCGTCCAGTCCCTCTTCACCACCTTCCCCTTCGCTCTCGACGGGGGCGGCGAGATCCTGATCGCCACCACCCGCCCGGAGCTGCTGGCCGCGTGCGTCGCCGTCTTCGTCCATCCCGACGACGCCCGCTACAAGGACGTCGTCGGGCGCACCGCCCGCACCCCCATCTTCGATCAGGCGGTGCCCGTGCTGGCGGACCCCCGCGCCGACCCGGAGAAGGGCTCGGGCGCGGTCATGTGCTGCACCTTCGGCGACGTCACGGACGTGGCCTGGTGGCGCGACCATAAGCTGCCCCTGCGCATCGCCCTCACCGAGGACGGCCACATGAACGCCCTGGCCGGGGCCTACCAGGGCCTGACCGTGCGCGAGGCGCGGCGCCGGGTCCTCGAGGACCTGCGCGACGCCGGCCTGATTCGCTCGCAGGTCGCGATCGAGCACACCGTCGGCGTGCACGAGCGCGGCGGGCACGACCTGGAGTTCCTCGTCACCCGGCAGTGGTTCGTCAAGCTGCTGGAGCACAAGGACCGCTGGCTGGACGCCGGGCGGCGCATCCGCTGGCACCCCGAGCACATGCGCTCCCGCTACGAGAACTGGATCGAGGGCCTCAACTGGGACTGGAACATCTCCCGGCAGCGCTACTACGGCGTGCCCTTCCCGGTGTGGTACTGCCGCGCCTGCGAGCGCATCATCCCCGCCGGCGCCGCGCAGCTCCCGGTCGATCCCCAGGAGACGCCCCCGCCGGTCAGCGCCTGCCCCGCCTGCGGCGGCACGGACTTCGAGCCCGATCCGGACGTGATGGACACCTGGGCCACCTCCTCCGTCACCCCCCAGATCTGCGGCTCCCTGCTCGAGCCGTTCGGGATCACCCCGGCGGACTTCGACGCCCGTTTCCGGCCGATGAGCCTGCGCCCGAACGCCCACGACATCATCCGCACCTGGGACTTCTACACCGTGGTGCGCTCGCTCTACGCCACCGGGGACATCCCCTGGACGGACGTGCTGATCTCCGGACACGCCCTCGACCCGTCGGGGAAGAAGATCTCCAAGAGCAAGCTGCGCACGGCCGAAGACCCCATGCCCATGCTGGAGCAGTTCTCGGCCGACGCCGTGCGCTACTGGGCGTCGAGCGTGCGCACCGGGGGCGACACCAACCTCTCCGAGGAGGTCTTCCGCAACGGCAGCAAGCTGGTGACCAAGCTGTGGAACGCCAGCAAGTTCGCCCTCTCCCACATCGAGAGCGGCGCGCCGGCGGCGGGCGTGGCCCCGGACCTGAACGCCTCCGACCGCTGGCTGCTGGCCCGCCTGCACGAGGTGATCCGCCGGTCGACGGCGGCGATGGAGGAGTACGAGTTCGCCATCGCCAAGGGGGAGACCGAGCGCTTCTTCTGGACCGACCTGTGCGACAACTACCTCGAGCTGATCAAGCTCCGCCTCTACGGCGGCGCCACCGGGCGCAACGGACAGGCCGCCGGCGCGGGGAGCGGGGCCCCCGGGCCCGCCACGGACGGCGCGGCCCCTGACGGCTCGGGCGCTCGCTACGTCCTCGCCCAGGCCCTCCCGGCCGTGATCAAGCTGCTGGCCCCCTTTCTGCCCCACATCACGGACGCCATCTACGGCGCCGGCCTCGGCGGCGCGGGGCCCACCTCCGTCCACGTCGCCCCCTGGCCGGTGGCCCCGGCCGACTGGGACGACGCCGCGGCGCGCACCGGCGGCGAGGCCATCATCCAGGTGGTGGACGCGGTGCGCCGCTGGAAGGCGGAGCGCAAGCTCAGCGTCGGCGCCCCCGTCGGCAGCGTGCGCGTCATCTGCCCGCCCGAGCGCCGCGCGGCGCTGGAGAGCGCCCGCCTCGATCTGCTGGGGGTCACCCGGGCCCAGGAGCTGCTCATCGAGGACGCGCCCGCCGGGGAGGCCCTCGGGGTGGCCGTCGCCCCGGTCGCCGGGGACGCGCTGGCCTCCCCGTCCCGCTAACCGAGAGCCCATAAGGGAGAGACCTCAGAGCATGAGCGAGACCTCCGGCCGCCTCTCCACCATGATCGATCGCGTCGTCGGGCGCGAGATCCTCGACTCCCGCGGCAACCCGACCGTCGAGGTGGACGTCTCCCTGCTGGACGGCAGCACGGGGCGGGCCGCCGTGCCGTCCGGGGCCTCGACCGGCGCCCACGAAGCGGTCGAGCTGCGCGACGGCGACCGCGCCCGCTACGCCGGGAAGGGCGTAACCAGAGCGGTCGGCAACGTCAACGGGCCCATCGCCGAGCGCCTGGCGGGGATGGACGCCGTCGACCAGCGCGCCGTCGACGGCGCCCTGATCGAGCTGGACGGGACGCCGAACAAGGCGCGGCTGGGCGCCAACGCCATCCTCGGCGTCTCGCTCGCGGTGGCCAAGGCCGCCGCCGAGTCGTCCGGACTCGAC
>DATLLM010000654.1:0-5318 GCA_035537855.1 Chloroflexota bacterium
GTCTTCAGCCGCGAGCAGCTGCTCGACCAGGTGTGGGGCTACGGGCACGTCGGGGACATCCGCACGGTCGACGTCCACGTGCGCTGGCTGCGCGAGAAGATCGAGCGCGACCCGAGCAAGCCGAAAGTGCTGGAGACCGTCCGCGGCGTCGGCTACCGCGTGCGGGCCCCCGAGAAGTAGTCTCCGCCAGTCTCCGCCGGGGCCGGCGACCGGGCAGATTCCGCCGGCCGGCCCGGCGCCCGCCGGACCGAATCCGGGAATCTGCCGCGATCTCCGGGCGCCCCGGGCGCCCGCCAGCAGCTGAAGATGCCGTCGGGACCGTTCGACGCCGACCTGGACCTGGAGGCCCGCCACGCCCTGGGCGAGCGCCTGCGCCTGCTGCTGGAAGCGGACGCCCTCGACGTGCGGGCGATGGCGGCCGGTCTGGGGGTCGAGCCCGAGGTGGTGGTGGTGGCCCTGCGCGAGCTGCGCCTCAGCGGGGTCGGTCGCCTGCGCACCGCCGTGGCCCTCGGCCGGGTCACCTGGCGCTGGGAACCGCTCGGAGCGGAGGCGCCCGCCGTGGCGACCGTCGCGGTCGCCGGCGGCAGCGCGAGCGGACCCGGCGGTCCCGGCGGCGGGCGCAAGAAGGGCAAGCGCAAGCGCGGCTGAGCCCCCGCGCCGGGGCGGGCGCACCGCCCTAGCTGGCCGGGTGCCTCGCCGGCGTCCGGGCGTCCCGGGAGACGGCGATGACGTCCTTGATCTGCTCGATCTTGGCCAGCAGGCGGCTGAGCTGCGCGACGCCGTTGACCTCCACCGTGGCCAGGATGGTGGCGATGCGCTCGGTGGGGTTGACCTTGACCTCGGCTCCGGTGATGTTCAGCCGCTCCTCGGTGACCACGGTGGAGACGTCGCGCAGCAGGCCCTCGCGGTCGTCCGCCTCCACCCGGATAGTAACCGGGTAGGTCTGCTGGGTGACGGCCCGCCCCCACTCCACCGGCACGAGGCGCTCCGGCTCGTCCTCGTTCAGCACGTTCACGCAGTCCGCGCGGTGGACGTTGATCCCCTTGCCACGGGTGATGAAGCCGACGATGTCGTCCCCGGGGACGGGCTTGCAGCAGGTGGCGATGCGCGTCAGCAGGTCGCCGACGCCCATGACGTTGATCGCCCCGGCGGACGTGGTGCCCGGCGAGAGGGGGGCGTGCTCGGGCAGCTCCGGCACGAGCGGCTCGGCCTGGGTGCGCAGTCCGAGGCGGCTGAGCACGGTCTGCACGCCGATCCCGCCGTAGCCGATGGCGGCGAGCAGCAGGTCGAGGCTGGGCTGCTTCAGCGAATCCGCGGCGGCGGCCAGCTTCTCGTCCGGGATCGCCCCCAGCCCGCCGAGGCCCAGGCGGCGCAGCTCCTTATCCAGCGCGTCCTTGCCGCGGGTGATGTTCTCCGCCCGCTGCTGCTGCTTGAACCACTGCCGGATCTTCTCCCGGGCGTGGGCGGTGCGGACGAGGTTGAGCCAGTCCCGGCTCGGGCCGTGCGAGGACTTGCTGGTGAGGATCTCCACCATGTCCCCGTTCTTCAGCTCGTAGTCCAGAGGCACGAGCTTGCCGTTGACCCGCCCGCCGATGCAGTGGTGGCCGACGTCCGTGTGGATGCGGTAGGCGAAGTCCAGGGGCGTCGCCCCCGCCGGCAGGTCCTTCACCTCGCCCTTGGGGGTGAAGACGAAGACCTGGTCCTGGAAGACGTCCATCTTGACGCTCTCGACGAACTCCTGCGCCGTCGAGAGCTCCTGCTGCCAGGCCATCAGCTGCCGCAGCCAGGCCAGCTTGGCCTCGAACTGCGGGTCGTGGCGGCTGCCGGCCGCCTCCTTGTAGCGCCAGTGGGCGGCGATGCCGTGCTCGGCCACCTGGTGCATCGCGGTGGTGCGAATCTGCACCTCGAGGCGCCGCCCGGCGGGGCCGATCACGGCCGTGTGCAGGGACTGGTACATGTTCCCCTTGGGCACGGAGATGTAGTCGTCGAACTGCCCGGGGATCTGGGGCCACATGCTGTGCACGACGCCGAGGGCGGCGTAGCACTCCGGGAGCGTGTCCACCAGCACGCGGATGGCCAGCAGGTCGTAGAGCTGGTCGAAGCTGCGCCCGGTGCGCTGCATCTTGTTGTAGATGGAGTAGATGTGCTTGGGGCGGCCGGTGATCGTGGCCTCCAGCCCGATCTGCTTCAGGTGCTCGGTGACCTGCTCGATCGCCTCCGAGATGTACCGCTCGCGGCTCTTGCGCGTGTCGTTCAGCAGGCGCTTGAGCTCCTGGTACTTCTCCGGCTCGAGGTGGCGGAAGGCGCCGTCCTCCAGGCGCCACTTCAGTTCCCAGATGCCCAGGCGGTGGGCCAGGGGGGCGTAGATGTCGAGCGTCTCGCGGGCGATTCGCCGCCGGTCGATCAGGGGCTTGCCGTCCAGGGTGGAGACGTTGTGCAGGCGGTCGCAGAGCTTGATCAGCACCACCCGGATGTCCTCGGCCATGGCCAGGAACATCTTGCGCAGGTTCTCCGCCTGCTGCTCGTCGCGCGACTCCCAGGAGATCCCGGACAGCTTGGTCACCCCGTCCACCAGGCGGCTGACCTCGGGGCCGAAGGCGGCCTCGACGTCCTGCAGGGTGCGGTCCGTGTCCTCCGGGACGTCGTGCAGCAAACCGGCCTCGACCGTGGCCCGGTCCAGCTGCAGGTCGGCCAGGTAGATGGCCGTCTCCAGGGGGTGCTGGACGTAGGGCTCGCCCGTGCCGCGGCGCTGCCCCTCGTGGGCGGCGGCCGCGAACTCGTACGCCTGCCGCACGGGCGACAGGTCGGCCTGGGGCAGATAGCCCCGCATCTTCTGGAGCAGGTCGTCGATCGTGGCCAGGCGCCGCGGGGGGATCGCTGACTCGTTTTCGACGATCGGTACGGCAGCCATTGCCCTTGCCCCTACGTCTCCGCGGCCCATCGGGCCGCCCCTCTCTCGGTAGGTATGTTAAGCGTACATGGTGGCGGGTACGCCGGTCTATCAGCCGGACTGTTGGCTGCGCGCTCAGTTCGCCCCCGCCGGGCGGACGTCGACCAGGCGGAGCTCGAGCGATTCGTACCCGTTCCAGGTGGCAGCGTCTACCGAGTAGAGGGCGTCCAGGCGCCCCAGCTGGGCGAGCGCGCCGGCGCGCTCGCCCAGATCCGGTCCGAAAGCGGTCAGCACCTCCCTCCCGAAGCGCAGGCGGGCGCGCAGGTGGCGGCCGCCGGCGCCGACGCCGCGCACCTCGAGGATCGGCAGGTCCGGGGTGAAGAAGGTGGGCACCGGGTTGCCCTCGCCGAACGGGCGCAGCGGGGTCAGGGCCCCGTAGAGGTCCCAGTCCAGGTCCCCGACGCGCAGCTTCTGGTCGGCGAAGGCCACCGGCGGCGCCGGCGGCGGCGCGTCGGCCGAGGCGCGCAGCAGGCGCTCGCCGAGGGCGTCCAGGTCTGCGGTGCGGACGGCGAACCCGGCGGCCTGGGCGTGCCCGCCGTACTCCAGCAGCAGGTCGTCGCAGGCGGCGAGCATGGCCACCAGGTCGTTCCCGGCGACGCCCCGGCCCGAGGCGCGGCTGGTCTCGTCGCCGGCGTCGACCACGAACACCGGCCGGCCGTACTCGTCGGCCAGGCGGCCGGCGACCAGCCCGATCACGCCACCCGGCCAGGCGCCGCCGCGCAGGAACAGCACCGGCTCGGCGGCCAGCGGCTCGGCCAGCAGGCGGGCCTGGGCCACCGCCACCTCGGTCAGGCGCTGGCGCTCGGCGTTCTTCTCCTCCAGGATCCGCACCAGCGCCGCGGCCCGGCCCCGGTCGCGGGTCATCAACAGCTCGAGCGCCAGGTGGGGATCGTCCATCCGCCCGGCGGCGTTGAGCCGGGGGCCGATGCTGAACGCCACCAGGCGCTCGTCCACCGCCCGCTCGCCGTTGCCCAGCAGGAGGCGCAGGCCGGGCCGCTGCGTCGCCTCCAGGCGGCGCAGGCCCCGCCGCACCAGGACCCGGTTCTCGCCCTGGAGGGGGGCGACGTCGACGATCGTGCCCAGCGCCACCAGGTCGAGCAGTCCCTCGGGCACCGCGCCGGGGACGATCCCCTCCAGGGCGAGCGCCTCGATCAGCTTCCAGGCGACGCCGGCCCCGGCCAGGTCCTTGTAGGGATAGGGGCAGCCGGACTGGTGCGGGTTGACCAGCGCCGTCGCCGGGGGCAGCGCCTCCCCCGGGGTGTGGTGGTCGGTGATGACCACGTCGACGCCGAGCTCGGCCGCCCGGGCGACGGCGGCGCTCGCCCGCGTCCCGGTGTCTCCGGTCACGATCAGCGAGACGCCGTCGGCGGCGAGGCGCTCGACGGTGGCCGGCACCAGGCCGTAGCCGGCGGACGAGCGCTGCGGCAGGAACGGCACGACCCGCCCGCCGGCGGCGCGCAGCCCTTCGGTCAGGATGGCCGTTGCGGTGACCCCGTCGACGTCGAAATCGCCGTGCGCGGCCACCGTCTCGCCTTCGCTCAGGGCCCGGCGCAGGCGGGCGACGGCGCGATCCATGCCGTAGAGTTGACGTGGGTCGTGGGCCGGCGCGCCGTCCCCGGCCAGGAAAGCGCGCACCGCTTCCGGCGTCCGCAACCCCCGGGTGTACAACACCTGGAGGACGACGGGGTGCAGGTCGCTCAGAGCGGCGCGGAGGCCCACCGGGGCAGGGGGAGCCACAACCCACTGCCGGCCCGCATCGCTCACCATCGGCTACCGCCGGTCTCCGTCGGAGACGGCCGACGTCGGGCGGCGGCGGAAACCGGACACCCGCCCTCCGCTGGAGACGTGCGCTGCCATACCGTTCTTCCTGGCGGTATCCTCTGGGGGATGGCCGTCGCTCGCGATCGGCGTACCGGCCGGAGCGTCTCCGCCGGGCGATACTTCTCGAATTGGCGCCCTTGGCACCGGAGACTGGTGGACGGCGGGACTGTGGCCGCGACTCTCGTGGAACAATTGCACGTGGAACGGGCGACACTGGCTTGCGCGGTCGAAGCGCTGGAAGTGATGGGCGACTAGCCGGTGATTCGGGCGTTCGTCTTCAAGCTTTACCCCACCCGCGCCCAAGCGGTGGCGCTGGCCGAGACGCTGGACACGCACCGGCGCCTGTACAACCGCGCCCTGGCGGAGCGCAAGGCGAGCTACGAGCAGACGGCGACGGCCCCCTCGTACTCCGCCCAGAAGCGCGCGTTGCACCGGCGCAGCCCCGCGTCCCCCGCCTTCCAGCCGGGCAACGCGCAGGCCTTGCAGGACGTGGCGCTGCGGGTCGAGCGCGCGTTCGCCGCCTTCTTCCGCCGTGTCAGGGCGAGGG
>DATLLM010000655.1:0-4933 GCA_035537855.1 Chloroflexota bacterium
TGAGGCGGACGTCGCGGTCCTCGGGCCAGAGCAGCTGGGCCGTGCGCTTCCACAGCGCATCCGCCCGCTCGGCGCCGAAGGCCACCTGCCGGGCCAGCTCGATCTTGACGTCCAGCTCCGGGACGGTGGCGATGCGCGCCGACATCGTCCGCAGCAGGACGGTCTCGATGTAACGGAAGACGCTCAGCCGGCGGGCGTTCTCCTCAGGCAGGAACGCGCCGCCCAGGCGCAGCGGGACCTCGGTAGCGACCATGCCCGAATCTCCTCCGCTGGCCACTATACCGCCCCTCCCGGACGCCCGTCTCTCAGCGGCCCGCGTCGCCGTCCTCGCCCTCCCTCGAAGTGGGTCCCGCGTACCCGTCCTCGCTCTCCCCCGAAATGGGTCCCGCGTACCCGTCCTCGCTCTCCCCCGACGTGAGCCCCGCGTACCCGTCGCGTGGTCGGGGCTGCGGGCTCCTTCGTGGAGTCACCGCGGGTACCGCTCGGTCCCGAGTCCCGGTATGATCCCCGGACTATGGCCGTTGCCACACTCCCTCACTGGGACATGACCACCGTCTACCCGGCGGTGGATTCGCCCGAGTTCGACGCCGCCTGGGCCGGCGCCCTGGCGGACCTGCGCACGCTGGGCGAGCTCTGCGACCGCTACGGCGTGCGCCGCCGCGAGGACCCGGCGATCGACGACGAGACGGTCGCCGGGTTCGAGCAGGTCACCGAGCGCCTGAACGCCCTCGACGACGCCCTGCGGGAGGTGTACGCCTACCTGCACGCGTTCGTCGCCACCGACTCGCGGGACGACGCGGCCCAGGCCCGGACGTCCGAGCTGCAGACGGCGCTGCTGCCCCTGCAGCAGCTGGAGACGCGCTACACCGCCTGGATCGGGTCGCTCGACGTCGAGGCCCTCATCGCCCGCTCCGCCCTGGCCCGGGAGCACGCCTTCGCCCTGCGCAAGGCGGCCGAGGCGGCGCGTCACCAGATGAGCGAGGCGGAGGAGCACCTGGCCGCCGGGCTCAACCTCTCCGGGGGGTCGGCCTGGAGCAAGCTGCACGGCAACGTCTCGTCGCAGCTCGTGGTGGACGTGACCCTCCCGGACGGCGCCGGCGGCGAGAAGTCGGAGCGCCTGCCGATGAGCGCGGTGCGCGGACTGGCCTTCAGCCCGGACGCCGCCGTGCGCAAGGCGGCCTACGACGCCGAGCTCGCCGGGTGGGCGACGGTGGCGGTGCCCCTGGCCGCCGCGATGAACGGGATCAAGGGGCAGGTGGGCACCCTGAACGAGCACCGCGGGTGGGCGGACGCCATCGCCCCGGCCCTGTTCCAGAACAACGTGGAGCGCGAGACGCTCGAAGCGATGCACGCGGCCTGCCGCGAGTCCTTCCCGGACTTCCGGCGCTACCTGCGGGCCAAGGCCCGCCTGCTGGGGCAGGCGGCGCTCCCCTGGTGGGACCTCTTCGCCCCGGTCGGCGAATCGGGCCGGGCCTGGTCCTTCGACGAGGCCGCCGGCTTCGTCGTCGACCAGTTCGGCAGCTACTCGCCCTCCCTGGCCGCGCTGGCCGAGCGGGCCATCCGGGAGCGCTGGGTAGACGCCGAGCCCCGGGCCGGCAAGCGCGACGGGGCCTTCTGCATGAGCCTGCGGCGCGACGAATCGCGCGTCTTCCTGAACTTCGAGCCCTCGTTCAACAGCGTGCAGACCCTCGCCCACGAGCTGGGGCACGCCTACCACAACGTGCAGCTCGCCGGGCGCACGCCGATGCAGCGGGACACCCCCATGCCCCTGGCGGAGACGGCCAGCATCTTCTGCCAGACGATCGTGACCAACGCCGCCCTGGCCACCGCCAGGGAGGCCGAGAAGCTGGCCATCCTGGAAGGCAACCTGCAGGACGCCTGCCAGGTGGTGGTGGACATCCACTCCCGCTTCCTGTTCGAATCCCGCGTCTTCGAGCGCCGCGGGCGGCGCGAGCTGGCGGTGGACGAGCTGAACGCGCTCATGCTCGAGGCGCAGCGGGAGACGTACGGCGACGGCCTGGACGGGGCGGCCCTGCACCAGTACATGTGGGCCATGAAGCCGCACTACTACTCCGGACGCTCCTTCTACAACTGGCCATACACGTTCGGGCTGCTCTTCGGCCTGGGGCTGTACGCCCGCTACCGGGAGGACGCCGGCGCCTTCCGCGCCGGCTACGACGACCTGCTGTCCTCCACCGGCCTGGAGGGCGCCGCCGACCTCGGCCGGCGCTTCGGCATCGACGTCACCTCGGTCGACTTCTGGCGGGCCAGCCTCGACGTCTGCCGCGACCGCGTGGCCGAGTTCGAGGCGCTCGCGGAGCGCCCGGCGTGAGCGCCGCCCCGGCGCCCCGGGTGCTGATCGTGCGCGGCGGCTGGCCGGGGCACGAGCCGGTGGAGACGAGCGACGTCGCCGCCCGCGAGCTGCGCGCCGCCGGCGCCGAGGTGGAGATCGCCGACACCCTGGACGCCCTCGCCGACGAGGCCCGGCTGCGCGCCCTCGACCTGATCGTGCCGGTGTGGACGATGGGCGACACCCGGACGCCCCTCCCCCGCGGCACGCTCGCCCCGCTCGCCGCCGCCGTCCGCGCCGGCACCGGCATCGGCGGCTGGCACGGCGGCATGTGCGACGCCTTCCGGATCGAGGTGGAGTACCAGTTCATGACCGGCGGGCAGTGGGTCTCCCATCCCGGCGGGGACAAGGCCCGCTACCGCGTGCGGATCGGCCCGGCGGCCAGCCCCATCACGGCGGGGCTGGCGGACTTCTCCGTCACCTCCGAGCAGTACTACATGCACGTCGACCCGGGGGTGACCGTGCTGGCCACCACCCGCTTCCCCCGGGGAGCCGCCTCGGGGGACGGGCTCGATCAAGCCGCCCAGGACGCCGCCGACCGGGACGAGGTCCCGGTCGAGGAGACGGTGGTCATGCCGGTCACCTGGACGAAGCGCTTCGGCCGGGGGCGGGTGTTCTACACCTCGCTCGGGCACGTCGCCCGGGCCTTCGAGGTGCCGGAGGCGCTGACCATGCTGCGGCGGGATCACCGCGCCGCGGACTCGTCCGTCGGGGCATCCTGGGGCACGTCGAAGCGCTGCATGCGGGTGGCGCCCATGACCACGATCCCCCGTGAGCCGGTCGACGCGGCGAGGTTGAGCGAGACGGTGTACGGCGCCTCGGCCGGCAGGCCGACGCCGCGCAGGCTGCCCACCACCTCGATCTCCCAGTACTCCGGCTGGCGGATGTAGACCACCGGCACCAGCTCGACGGCCATGTTCATGTACGGCTTGACGCCGCTGACCACGAGCACGCGCTGGGGCGGGAAGCTCTCGAAGACGCGCACCTCCGCCTTCTGGAAGTCGATCCGGCGGTGGGTCTGCGCCGGGGGCAGCTTGCCCATATCCGGCTGGTGGGGATCGTCCGCCTGCGCCCCGGCGGCCCCGGCGGCGACCGGGAGGCGGCGAATCTTGAGCGTCCGCGCGTCGACGTCCACGATCTCGAAAGAGAGGTCCGGCAGGCGGGGCTCGACGAGGTCGACGGCCACGGTCAGCTTGCCGGCCAGACGCCAGTGGCCGAAGGCCGGCACCGGGGCGTCGGCGGCGCCGATCAGGTACTGGACGAAGCGGCCGTCCTTCCGCATCTCGAAGCCGTCCCGGCCGAACGCCGGGGGCAGGGGCGTGCCGGCGGGCTTGTAGACCTCGTAGGTCTTGGTGTCCTCCTCCCGGACGTGCACCCAGTGGCGGAAGACGGCCTCGGGCAGGCTCTTGTCGATGGGCTCGGCGGTGGGGCGGGTAGACGTGGCGGCCATCGTGTTGTCCTCTCGTTTCGCGGCTTCGACCCGGTCTGGCGGCGACGGCGCGGCGCTCGGCGGGCTCCTCCGGCGCCCGCTCGGCGCTCCCCTTCGGTGCCGGTCGGATTCCACGCTAGCGCTGCCCTGGCGCGCGCGCAGCCGCAGCAGTACCCATCCGGCGCCCCGCCGCGGGGCGCCCGCTGGGTAGTCGTGCCTACGCCCCGGGCGCCCCGTAGGGCACAATCCCGGGGCGATGGAGCGAGCGTGAGCGAGGCCCTGTTCTCCCTCGCCGGGAAGGTGGCAGTCGTCACCGGCGGGAGCCGCGGCCTGGGCAAGGAGATCGCGTTCGCCCTGGCCGCGGCCGGGGCGCGGGTGGCCATCACCGCCCGGCGCGAGCAGTGGCTCGCGCCGGCGGCGGCGGAGCTGCGCGCCGCCGGGCACGACTGCCTGGCGGCCGTCTGCGACATCGCGGACGAGGGCGCCGTCGCCGGCTTCGTCGACGCCGTGCTCGCGCGCTACGGGCGGATCGACGTGCTGTTCAACAACGCCGGGATCACCTGGGGGGCGCCCAGCGCCGAGATGCCCCTGCAGAAGTGGCGGGACGTGCTCGACGTCAACGCCACGGGGACCTTCGCCGTCACCCAGGCCGTCGGCCGGCACATGCTCGCCCGGGCGGCGGCCCGGCCGGGGGGCTGCACCGGGAAGATCGTCAACGTCTCGTCGATCATGGGGCTACGGGGGACGCCGCCCGAGGTGCTCAGCGCCGCCGCCTACAGCGCGAGCAAGGGCGCTCTGGTGGCCCTGACCCGGGCGCTCGCGGTGGAGTGGGCCCCCCAGGGGATCACCGTCAACGCCCTGGCCCCCGGCTTCTTCCCCACCCGCCTCTCGGAAGGCGTGATCGAGCGCCACGAGGCGGCCCTGGTCGCCCGGGTGCCGCTGGGGCGCCTGGGCACCGGGCGCGACCTGCGGGGCGTCGCCGTCTTCCTCGCCGCCCCGGCGTCCGACTACCTCACCGGGCAGGTGCTCTCCCTGGACGGCGGGGCGACCGCGCTCTGAGCCGCCGGCCGGCCGGCGCCGGGGCGCTCAGTCGTCGTCCCGGTCCGAGCGGCCGGAGCTCCCCCCGCCCCCCGGGCCGCCCGAGCCGCCCGAGC
>DATLLM010000656.1:0-8659 GCA_035537855.1 Chloroflexota bacterium
GACATCGACAACCGCACCCTCTCGGCCGACCTCTCCGACGAGGAGATCGCCGCCCGCATGGCCGGCTGGAAGGAGCCGGCGCCGCACTACACCTCGGGAGTGTTCGCCAAGTACGCCGCCCTCGTCTCGTCGGCGTCGCAGGGGGCGGTCACCCAGCCCCGGCTCTGAGCCCTCCCCCGGCGGGACCCGGGCCCCGGCGGCGGACCCGGGCCCCGGCGGCGGCGCCGGGGGAGCGCGCCCCGTTGCCGGCTACTCCAGGGTGATGATCGTCTTCGCCCCGCCGGCGGCGATGACCTCCAGCCCGGTGGCCTTGCCGTTGTCGTCCTGCACCTCCCAGATCTGCTCCGGGGCGGCGACGATGTGGGAGCCGCTGATCGTCTCTCTGCCCAGGGAGATGACCAGGTTGTTGCCCTTGCCCGCGGGGTCGTAGTCGATCGCCAGCAACGGGGCCTTGCTGACGATGGGCGAGTCGGACGCCGCGTCGATGGTCTCGATGCTCACCCGGCGGCCCGCGTTGCCGTTGGTGAACAGGCTCAGGAACTCGCCCCACCGTGATTGGTCGATTGCCGTGTTCTGCGCCATGGTGGCCCTCCGTCGTTCTGACCGTACTCGAGTCCGGGATGGTACCGCCCGGCGACCGGGCGGCGGGCCCCCCAGCGCTCACCCGATCGTTCGGCCGCCACCCGTCCCCATGTCGAACGTCACCTTGATCGCCTCCCGCCGGCGCAGCAGATCGAGCCCGTCGGCGAAGCGCTCGATGGGCACCTCGGCCGAGAGCAGGGGGCGAACGTCCACCTGGCGGCTGGCCAGCAGGTGCCGGGCGTAGCGCCCCGGTCGCCCGGCCGGGGTGCGGGTGTACTCGATGGTGGTTGAGCGCCGCCGGGCGCCGACCGGCACCCGCCAGTCCGCTTCGGGCACGCTGAAGACGATCAGCCGGCCGGCGGTGTGCTCCAGGTCGCCTTCGAGCGCGGCCGGGACGCCGGAGCAGTCGACGCTGAGGCTGAACTCGTTCTCCCGCAGGGCGCCCCACTCCGCGCTGCCGGGGCGCACGGCGCGGTCGGCGCCGAGACGCACCGCCAGCGCGCAGCGCCCCGGATCGACGTCGATCGCGGTCAGCGAGTCGGGGCCCAGCGTCTTCAGCGCCTGGAGCATCATCAGCCCGGCGGCGCCCATCCCGGAGACGGCCACGCGCTGCCCGGTCAGGTCGCCGGCGGCGACCACGCCCTGCGTGACACAGGACAGCATCTCCAGCATGGCCATCTCGCGCCACGAGAGGGGCGCCGCGCCGGCGGACGCCGGCGCGGCGAAGGGCAGCACCGAGCGCTCGTGGACGGTGACGTACTCGACGTACCCCCCGTACTCTGGCGCGTCGCCGCGCCGGCGGCGCAGGCCCGGCGGGCTGCCCCAGTAGGCCACCCGGTCGCCGGCCTCGAGAGTCGATACCAGGTCGCCCCGCTCGACGACCACCCCGGCCCACTCGTGCCCCGGCCCGCCGACGTAGTAGGGGTACTCGGGGTGCCCCGGTCGCCCGAAGATGTCGACCCCGTCCCACACGGTCAGGTCCCAGTGGGTGCAGGAGTTGATGGCCATCACCTGCACCACCACCTCGTCCGGGAACGGCTCGGGGCGGGGCACGTCGACGATCTCGAATCGCCCCGGGCGGGTGATCTGCAGCCCTTTCATGGCCCTCCTTCCGACCGTCTGCGGTCCGCGGCGGTCCGCGGCGGTCCGCGCCGCCGGCGTCGATCAGGCGGGACCGACCACCTGGAGCAGCGCCCGGGTGTAGCCCAGGCAGTAGGAGAACTGGCGCTCTCCGTCCGGATCGGAAGCGGAGTGCGGCACGTGGTCCGGGCAGAGCATGGCGTCGACGCCCACCTCGCGGTAGGCGCGCAGGGCGGCGAGCATGTCCACGTCGCCCTCGTCCGGATAGACCTCGTCGAAGTGCAGGAAGCCGCCGCGGATGTTCCGGAAGTGGACCATGAAGATCTTGCCCTGGGC
The DNA here is from genome assembly GCA_035537855.1 of Chloroflexota bacterium. Taxonomy (GTDB): domain Bacteria; phylum Chloroflexota; class UBA11872; order UBA12225; family UBA12225; genus DATLLM01. The sequence continues at coordinate 1,999 of DATLLM010000656.1, forward strand.
GCCGAAGTGGCGGATCGCCGCCAGCACCTCGGTCTTGGGGTCGACGCACATCTCCGAGACGGTGCCCTGGCAGAAGTTCAGCCCGTGGTAGGGGCTCTCGCAGATGGAGACGAAGCGCTTCAGGCCGTCGACGCTCCCCAGCACGCAGTGCACGCCGCGCAGCCCGCTGTCGTGTGGCACGGCCGGATCGTGGGGGTGGCAGGCCAGGCGCACCTTCGCCTCCTCGGCCACCGGGACGACCCGCTCGAGGAAGTAGGTGATGTTCTCCCACATCCGCTCCGCCGGCATCGGCCCGGCCTCGGTCAGGGAGTGGTCCGTCCACTCGTCGATGTCGAAGTGGGAGTACATCGCCCCGCCGCGCCCCTTGCTGCGGCCGGTGCGGGGCACGCCGAGCAGGTTCAGGTTGTACTTCAAGCAGGGGACCCCCGCTTCGCCGGCGGCGCGCACGTTCTGCTTGATCACCTCGATCTCGGCGTCGCGCGAGGGCAGCCCCATCATGATTCCCGGGAATCGCTGGTGGGTCATGTAGCGGGAGGGCAGGTTGAGGGCGAGCACGTCCATGCTCAGCCCGCCGGCGGCGAAGCGCTCCTGCAGGCGGGCGATGCCCGCGACGTCCCAGGTCCCGTCCTCGCGCTCGATGCCCTCGCGACTCTCGCAGGCGACGTGCTCGACGCCGAGCTGCGCCGCCCACTGCAGCTTGCGCTCAGAGACGTCCCCCATCTGGTGGCCCAGGAACATGTCCGCTCCTCCTCGTTCTCGGGCCCGACCGCTGCGGTCGCTACCCGCTCCCTACGCCGACTGCCCGTGATGGTGCCACACGGGGGCGCCCGGGCGGCGCTACGCCCCGAGGGCGGCGCGCACCGCCGCCCGGCGGGCGGCGAAGGCGGCGCCGTCGAGCGCCGGCGCGGCCCCGTCCAGGACGTCTCGGGGCACCGCCTCGCGCAGCGGCACCCAGGAACGGCAGCCGGCGTAGAGGCGGTGGTAAGGCACGGCCGCCGCCGAACGGAAGCGGTGGGCGCGGACGACGACGGCGAACAGCGGGCGCTCCGGCTTGTAGCTCAGGCGCTGGTCGAAGAAGTCGGGCGTCCAGCAGGTCAGGGGCCGCAGGGCGGCGGCGCCCGCCGCGTCCGGGATCTGCAGCACGTCCGTCACCTGGCAGTAGCCGGGCAAGGTGACCTCGCCCAGCTCCCGGGGCGCCCGGGGCGCCCGCTCCAGCCGGGGGCGCAGGTCGGGCCGCAGCTGGGCCGCCCGCTGGTGCTCGACGTTGGGATAGAGCAGGAAGGCGTCGTACTCGATGGCGAAGCCCCGCCGGGGCTCGTGGATGCCCCCCTTGCGCACGAGCACCACCTGCTCGCCCTCCAGCAGCAGATCGCAGACGACCGCCCACTCCTTGAGCGCCACGTCCGGCGGCGGCGCGCTCACCCGGGGCCCCCGGTGGCGGCCGGCTCGACCCCGGCCGGCAGCCGGCGGCGCAGGTGCTCGGGGGCGGCGCGCAGCAGCGTGGACAGCGCCCCGTCCGGCTCGCGCCCGGCGCGCCGGGCGAGCTCGTACTGCCGCGCCGGGGGCGCCGGATCGAGGGGCACGAGGCGCAGGGTACCAAGGGCCACCTCGCGCTCGACCAGCCAGGCGGAGAGCAGGGCCACGCCCAGGCCGGCCTCGACGGCGCGCTTGACCGCGTCCCCGCCGTCGAGGTGCGCCTCCGGGCGCAGCTCCACTCCGGCGCGCTCCGCCCAGGAGGAGACCAGCCGCCAGGTGCTGGACGCCGCCGCCGGGGCGATCAGGGGCTGCTCGGCCAGCCGGGCGATTGGCACCGGGGCGGGCGCCCCGGCCGCCAGCAGGGGCGTGCCCGGGGCCGCGACCAGCACCAGGCGGTCCGCGCAGAGCGCGACCGCCGCCACGCCGGCCCGACGCACGGGACCGCTGAGGGCGGCGGCGTCGACCGCCCCCCCGCCGACCGCGGACTCCATCTCCGGCCGGGAGGCGACGCGCAGGGCCACCTCCACCCCGGGGGCGGCCGCGCGCAGGGCGGCGACGAGCGCCGGGATGACGGCCACGGCGCTGCCGCTGGCGCCGATCACGAGGCGCCCGGCGCGCCCCCGGCCGACGGCGCCGACGTAGCGCTCGGCGTCGCCGGCCGTGCGCAGGATGTCTCGGGCGTAGCGCAGCAGTCCCTCCCCGGCGCGGGTGGGCAGGACGGCGCCGGCGGTGCGCTCCACCAGGGGCACGCCGAGCGACAGCTCGAGCGAGCGCACGTGCTGACTGGCGGCGGATTGGGTCATGAACACCGATCGGGCCCCGCGGGTGAAGCTGCGCGCATCGACGACGGCGACCAGCACCCGGAGCTGCTGCAGCGTCATCCCGCTCAAGGTGTATCCTACATTGTCACGTGGATTACTCGACTTTATCCGCGACCCGAGTGTACGCGGCCCCCGCGGCCCCGTCCAGCGCGCACCCTAGCGGTAGGGCCGGCGCGCGGCGACGGCCGGTCGCTCGGGGGCGGACTCCTGGTTCCAGTAGTCGCGCTGCTGCCGCTCGGGGTTGAGAAGTAGAAACACTCGCTGCCATCGGGTTGACACCGCCGTAGGATGAAGAGAATGTCAAGTGCGTCGCTTCACAAAGTGGACAATGGACTCGGGACGGCCTCCGGGCGCCCCGGATTCACCATCTGGCTGACCGGCCTCTCCGGCGCCGGCAAGACCACCCTGGCTGACGCTTTGACGGCCGCCCTGGCAGCGCGCGGGCGCCCGCCCGAGGTGCTGGACGGGGACGTCGTGCGCACCCACCTGTCCAAAGGGCTCGGCTTCTCGCGCGAGGATCGGGACATCAACATCCGGCGGATCGCGTTCGTCGCCAGCCTGGTCACGCGCCAGGGCGGGGCGGTCATCACGGCCGCCATCTCCCCCTACCGGGAGACGCGCGATGAGGCCCGGGTCCTGATCGGCGAGTCCGGCCCCGGCCGATTCGTCGAGGTGTACGTCGAGTGCCCGCTCGAGGAGCTGGTGCGGCGGGACGTGAAGGGGCTCTACGCCAAGGCCCTGCGCGGAGAGATCGCCAACTTCACTGGCGTCTCCGACCCCTACGAGCCGCCGCTCACGCCCGAGGTGGCGGTGCGGACGGACCTGGAGTCGGTCGAGCAGAGCGTCGCCAGCGTACTGGCCTACCTCGAATCCGAGGGGCTGATCGAGCCGGCCCCGGCCGCCCCGGCCGCCCCGACCGGGCGCGACGGCGCGGTCGCCGTGCCCTCGCCGGCCGACGGGGTCGCCGCCCCGGTGCGGATGCGCCTGCTGGGCGACCTGGGCGCGCCGCACGGCGGGCGCCTGCTGCCCCGCCAGGCCCCGGCCGCGGCCGTCGCCGAGTGGGATGCTCGGGTGGCCGGGGGCGAGCTGCCCCGCCTCGAAGTCTCGGCGCGCGAGGCCTGCGACCTCGAGCTGCTCGGCAACGGGGCCTTCAGCCCGCTGGACGGCTTCGTCGGGTCGGCGGACTACCGGCGCGTGATCCACGAGGGGCGCCTCTCGGCCGCCTTCGGCGGGGTGATCTGGCCGGTGCCGATCGTGCTCGGCGCCAGCGCCGAGTTCGCCGCCGGACTCAAGGACGGGGCGGACGTCGCCCTGGTCGCCCCCGAGGAGTTCGGCGGGCAGGTGCTGGCCATCCTGCACCTGCGCGAGCGCTTCCCGGCGGACACCCGGGCGGAGGCGCTCGAGGTGTACAAGACCGAGGAAGAGGCCCACCCCGGCGTCGCCGCCGTCTACGCCCGCGGCCCCGTGCTGCTGGGCGGGGCGGTGACCGTGCTGCGGGCGCCGGTGCGGCCGGACGTCTTCTCCCCCTACCTGCTGGGCCCGGCCGAGACGCGGGCCGCCTTCGCCGAGCGGGGCTGGCAGACGATCGTCGCCTTCCAGACGCGCAATCCCGTCCACCGGGCGCACGAGTATCTGCTCAAGACGGCCCTGGAGGGCGTCGACGGGCTGCTGCTGCACCCCCTGGTGGGGGAGACCAAGTCGGACGACATCCCGGCGGACGTCCGCCTGCGCTGCTACGAGGCGCTGCTGGCCAGCTACTTCCCGGCCGACCGGGTGCTGCTCTCCGTGCTGCCGGCGGCGATGCGCTACGCCGGCCCGCGAGAGGCTATCCTGCACGCGCTGATGCGGAAGAATTACGGCTGCACCCACTTCATCGTCGGTCGCGACCACGCCGGCGTGGGGAACTACTACGGGACGTACGACGCCCAGCGCATCTTCCACAACCTGAGCGAGGGAGACCTGGGCATCCGGCCCCTGTTCTACGAGCACACCTTCTTCTGCACCGCCTGCGGGGCGGTCGCTTCGGCCAAGACCTGCCCGCACGATGCCTCCGCCCGCGTCTCCCTCTCGGGCACGCGGGTCCGGGAATTGCTTCGTTCCGGTGAGGCCCTGCCGCCCGAGTTCACCCGACCGGAGGTGGCCGAGGTGCTGCGCGAGACCGTCAGCGCCCCGGTGCGGGCGTGAGGCGGCGGACTATGCCGGTGACCGAACAGAGGACCGAACAGAGGACCGAGCAGAGGAGGGACTGCCGATGACCGCGTCCGCCCGCCCCCCGCTGCGCGAGCCCCCCTCGTGGGACCTCGTGCTCAAGCGCAACTACGTCGAGCGCCTCAAGCGCGAGCGGTTCCCGCTCGACGTCCGCGACGACCTCCCCCGCCTGATCGACGAGGGCTACGAGAAGGTCTCGGAGGAGGACGTCGTCCGCCTGCAGTGGTGGGGCCTCTACCACGACAAGCCAAAGGTCGGCACCTTCATGATGCGGGTGAAGATCGCCGGCGGCATCCTCACCGGCCCGCAGCTGCGGGCCATCGGGGACATCGCCGACCGCTACGGCAAGGGCTACGGTGAGCTCTCCACCCGCCAGAACATCCAGCTGCACCACATCGAGCTGAGCCACCTGCCGGACGTCTTCGACACCCTGGAGCGCAACGGGCTGTCCACCGCCGGCGGTTGCGGCGACACGGTGCGCAACATCACCTCCTGCCCCGTCGCCGGGATCGACGGCGAGGAGCTGTTCGACGCCGCCGCCATCACCCGCTCGACGGCCAAGTTCTTCTACGGCAACCGGGACTACTGCGATCTGCCCCGGAAGCACAAGATCACCATCGCCTGCTGCCCCTACCAGTGCAACCTCCCGGAGATGCACTGCATCGCCCTGATCGGGACGGTGCACGAGGGGCAGGAGGGCTTCGCCGTGCGCATCGGCGGGGGGCTGTCCACCGCCCCCCGGGTCGCCCGCGACCTGGAGGTCTTCGTCCCCAAGGACGACCACATGGACCTGCTCAAGGCCATCCTCGACCTGTGGAAGGAGGACCCCCGCTACCGCCTCTCGCGGGTCAAGGCGCGGTTCAAGTTCATGGTCGACGACTACGGCCCGGAGCGAATCCGGGAGCTGGTTGAGCAGAAGCTGGGGCACAGCCTCGTCCGCCTGCCCGCTCCGGCGGCGGTCGGCTACACCGACCACATCGGCGTCCACGCCCAGCGCCAGGACGGGCTCTCCTACGTCGGCTTCCCCGTCTCCATGGGCTGGATGAACGGGAAGCAGATGCACCAGCTGGCCGACCTGATGGAGACCTACGGCGGCGAGCTGCGCATCACCCGGCAGCAGAACTTCGTGCTCAGCGGCGTCCCCAACGAGCGCCTGGACGAGGTCATCGCCCGGGTGGCCGAGATCGGCTACACCCTGGACGTCAACCGCCTGCGGGGGTCGTCGATCGGCTGCACCGGCGAGCCCTACTGCAACTACGCCGTGACCGAGACCAAGTACCGCCTGCAGAGCCTGGTCGAGCACATGGAGGCCACCTTCGGCAAGGACGTGGAGGGGCTGCGCTTGCAGCTGGACGGCTGCCCCCACTCCTGCGGCCAGCACTGGCTGGGCGACATCGGCGTGCAGGGCACGACGGCCCGCGAGCGGGGCGCGGACGGGGCCAAGCAGCAGGCCTACGACATCTACCTGCGCGGCGGCATCGGCGCCCGGGCGACGGTCGGCTCACCCCTGATCCGGCGCGTGCCCTCGGAGACCCTCCAGGATTACGTCACCAACCTGTTCCGCGTCTACCTGTCCGAGCGCGGCGCGGACGGCGGGCAGCTGAACGCCGCCGGGGACCTCGGGGCGGCGGCCGACTTCAAGGCCTTCTGCGACCGGCACACCGATCTCGAGCTGTTCACCTACTCCGGCGCCGGGCCCGAGCACGCCCCCCGCGAGCTCGCCGCCGTGCTCGCCGCCGGCTGACGCCGACGAGAGGCTCAGACGCTGTGACGATCGGACGCCGGGCGCACCCCGCTTCCAGCCCTGCCGCGTGAGAGAAAGGAACCGCAACCGCCGTGGCCATCGCACTTCCAGACAGCAAGCGTGTCGTCTTCGACGACTTCGAGGCCGGGCAGCTCGGCGTGGAGCTGGACGACCGTGAGCCCCAGGAGATCCTGGAGTGGGCGATGGAGACGTTCGGCGACCGCGTCTCCATCTGCACCAGCTTCCAGTCGGACGGAATGGCCATCCTGGACATGGCCACCCGGATCGACTCCAACGTGCGCGTCTTCACCGTGGACACCGGGCGGCTCCCCCAGGAGACGTACGACTTCATGGAGGCGGTGCGCCGGCGCTACGGCGTGACCGTCGACGTCTACCTGCCGGAGACCCGGGA
>DATLLM010000657.1:0-7495 GCA_035537855.1 Chloroflexota bacterium
GTCCGCGCCGCCCCAGCCGGTCGCCGAGGTCGAACGCCTCCTCCCTCGGGTCAAGTTCGCCGGCGACGCCCTCACCTTCGACGACGTGCTGCTGGTGCCCGGGCAGAGCGACGTCGCCGGCGAACTTGACCCGAGGGAGGAGGCGGTCGACCTCGGCGACCGCAGCACCGCTCGCCCCCCAGCCGTCCGCGCCGCCCCAGCCGGTCGCCACCGGCGCGGACGGGGGTGGCCCACCCGGCGCCGGGGCCGTGGCCAGACCGGCGCCGCCACGGTGCGTTGGGCGGACTTCGCTCTCCATCTGCGCCTCCTCCTTATGACGTGCCCTCGCGGGCCCGGCGCCGGCGCCGGCGCCGGCGACCGCGCGGCGCCCCCGGCGGGCCCTTCCGCATCCGCTCCCCGGTGAGCCCCGCTCGCCCACCCGGGCTGCCCTGGCCACCCGGCTGCGGGTTCTCCGGCCGCAGCCTTCTAGAGACTCTAGCGAGCACGCCAAGGGATGAGCAATAGTGTGCCCGTGCGGCGATAACGGGCGAGCGGACCGCGCCGTTTCCCGCCCGGGCCATCGCTGGCACCAGTCCTGCAGTGAAGGCGGCACGACGGCTGAGGAGGCGGTGATGCTGCGTCGGACGTGGTTGGCGGCGCCGTTCGTCTTCATCGCCGGCTGCGGCCGCATCGAGGAGTGGTCGATGCCCCCGTCGCCCGGCTCACGCCCGGACGCCCTGGTCAGCCTCCCGGCACAGCGCCTGGCGCTGGTCCTGGCGGACCTGCCGGTGGGCTTCGACGTCGGGCAGGAGCTGGTCAGCGTCACCCCGACCGGGGCGATGGACCCGCCCGATCCCTTCGGACGCCTGAGCGCCTACGCCGTCATCTTCCGCGCCCCGGGCAACCGGGGCCACGCCGGCGACGTCGTCTCCAGCGTCAACGCCTACGTCGGCATGACCGAGGCGAAGGCCGCGTTCGCGTCCTGGCAGGCGGCCGTGCCGGGCAACTACCGGCGGGCTGAGGCGCCGCCGCCCGGGGCGCCGCCCGGGGCGGCGGCGTTCGTGCAGGCGGCGGACGGCTCGTGCCTGCTGGGGTTCCGCAGCCACAACGTCATCGCCAGCGTGCGCGTCGGCCCCACGACCGTTCCCCTCCAGGCGGTGACCAGAGGCGGGGCCGGCGACTCGGCGACCCCGGTGGCCCAGGCGGTGCGCCTGGCGGCCCTGGTGCTGCGCCGCATCGACGCCGGCGCCGGCCGCTAACGGTCGGACGGGGGCCTTCCGAGGGAGGTCCCGGATGACGGCCGGCGGGCGACCAGGCGGCGCAAGCGGTCGAGGCGCGGCTGCAGCTCGGCCGGCCCGGCGGCCGGCGCGCCCGGCCGGCCGTACCGGGCGCGCTCGTAGGCGCCGGTGAGGGCCCCCGCCTCGTCTTCGCCGGGGAGGACGTCGCGCCAGGCGCCCAGGTACTCCCGGGGGGTCTGCGGCGCCCCGCGGGGCAGACCGCTGGCCCGGCCGAGGGCCAGGAAGCGCCGGTAGAGCGCCCGGGTACCCTGCGGCCCCTCCGGCAGGACCACCCGTGCGGCGGCGGCGCCGTCCGCGACCGGGGCCGCTGGCCAGCGCCGCCGCAGACCGGCCAGCCAGCGCCGCCAGGCGCGGGGCAGGTCCGACCAGGACCAGAGCGACTCCCGCCCGGCGACGGCGCGGGGCAGGGGCGGCGCCGCGTCGCCGGACCGCCGGGCGGTGAGCAGGAACGCGGCGGCGACGCCCATCAGCACGACCCCCGCCAGCGCCCAGCGGAGGGCGCCCGGCCAGGGCGCCGGCCCGCCCGCACCGCCGGCGGGCGGGGGCAGCCCGTCCCCGGGCACGGGCAGATCAGGCAGCAGCCGGGGCAGGGTCACCTGCGGCACGAGCAGCTGGACGGCGGCGAAGAGCAGCTCGACCAGGAAGCCGGCCGCCAGCAGGGGCCAGTAGAGCAGGCCCCACAGGAGCGCCGCCCCCAGGCGAACGGCGTCGGTCAGCGCCCGGCGCACCGACTCGTCCCCCAGCGCCAGGGCCGCCGCCAGGGCGACCCCGAGCACGGCCGCCACCGGCACGGCCGTCGCCAGCAGCCAGGTGCGTTCGACGCCGGAGGGGGCCTCGCCCCCGGCGGCCGCCGCATCCCGGCGCCGAGCAGCAGCAGCGCCGCCGGACCGCCGGCGGCCGGTGCCCCCAGGGTCATCGCGGCCAGCAGCAGTCCCCCGGCGAGGAGCAACGAGCCCAGGCCCATCGCCCGCACGACGGCGGCGAAATCCGGCGAGCGGGCCCCGGTTCGCTGCCCCCGCCACCAGGCGAAGAGCAGCAGGCCGGTGGCCAGCGCGTCGGGCGAGGTGGCCCGCCACGGCCGGGCGGCCGCCGCCGGCAGGTCGAGCACCCAGGCGACGGCGTCACCGCCCGGACCGTGGCGCGTCCCCGCCACCAGGATCAGGCTCCAGACGCAGCCGAGCAGGAGGACGAGCCCGGCGCGGACGGCGCGGGCCCGGGGTGGCGCCGGCGCCGTCCCGCCGGGCCGCCCCCGCACCAGGGCGTGGCCGGCGCCGGCGCCGGCGACGAGGGTGGCCAGCGCCCAGCCGACCGAGAGCACCGCCGGCGATCCCGGGCCGTACGGCAGGCTGAGCACGGCGCCCAGTCCCCCGATCCAGGCGGCGTCGAGCAGCAGCACGCAGGCGGCGAGCAGCAGCGTCTCCATCGCCGGCTGGCTGGCCTCCTTACGCCGCCTGCAGGGCACCGACCGGCAGCTCGGGCAGGTCGACCCAGGGAAGATCCTCGGGAAGGCGGAAGGCGACGAGTCCGGCCAGCGGGGTGACCGGCGGCCCCCCGATGCGGAGCGCGACGGGGAGGTGTCCGGCGCCCCGCAGGGCGAGCAGCGCGCGCAGGACGTCTTCCGGGAACACGGCGGAGACGACGACCACGGTGGTGCCCCAGGGGAGGCGGGTGCGGTCGCGGCTCAGCATCGCCGGCAGGGGCGTGCGGGCGAACTGGCTGATCCGGGCCAGGGCTTCGAGCAGGCGCACGCGCTGCTGCGGGTCGCCCGCGGGGGCGACGCCCAGCTCCTCCCCCGGCCGGCGGCCGGCGCCGCTCCCGGCGCCGCCTCCGGCGGCCCCGTTGGTGGACAGCCCCACCTGATAGCCCTGGGCCAGGCCCCAGGAGGCGACAGACGCCGCGGCGACGATGGCCAGCTCGAGCAGGTCGCGGTTGAGCGAGGCCCACCAGTAACCCTCGAAGCTGGCCAGATTGACGTAAAGCATCAACGTGTGGCGCGTCGTCGGCTCGTAGACGCGCGTCTGGAGCGACTGCAACCGGGCGCTCGCCTTCCAGTGGATGTGCCGCGGGCTGTCGCTCGACTGGTAGGGCCGGACGCCGGCCAGGCGGCTGGGATCGTCGAACAGCCGGCGCCGGTCGGCGCGCTCGCCGAAGGGGTGCTGCGCCGGGAGCCCGAGGGCCGTCAGGGGGAGCACCTTGGGGTAGACCAGCAGGCTCTCGTACTGGGCCAGCCGCGCCTCGCGGGCGACGAAGCCGAACGGATCGCCGGTGGCCAGGCGCACCGGGCCGAGGGTGAACGCGCCGCGCGCGCGGCAGCGCAGGCGGTAGGTGAGACGCACCCGCTCGTACCAGCGCAGCGAGACCACCTGGCGGAGGGTGCTCCGGCCGCTCGCCCGGTCGAGCACGAGGGGGCGTCCGGCCAGCTCCAGCCCGGCGGGCAGGCTGTCTTCGGCCTCGAGCCAGGGGAGGGGCAGCGGCTTGCGGTTGTCGATCTGCACCTCGAAGGGGAGCTCCTCGCCGAACGACGCCCGGCGCTCGCCGAGTCGGCGGCGGTAGGCGACGCCGTGCAGGGCGAAGCGTCCCCACAGCGTGACGCACAGGGCGGCGACGAGCAGGCCGGCGCCGAACAGGGCCAGGGCCGGGCTGCGCAGCGCCAGGGCGGCGACGAGCAGGAGGGCCCCGGTCAGGCGCCAGGCCTCGTCGCGCGTCAGGCGCCGGCTCACCGCGCCGCCCGGGACGGCGGCGCGGCGCGCTCGCTCTCCACCGGTGCGGGGTAGGCCTCGACGAGCGCCTCGACCAGTTCGGTGGCCCCCCGCCCCCGCAGGCGGCTCTGCGCCGTCGGGATCAGGCGGTGGCCGAGGACGGCCGGGGCGAGTCCCTTGACGTCGTCCGGGAGCACGAAGGCCCGGCCCCTGACGGCGGCCAGGGCCTGGGCGGCGTGGTACAGGGCGAGCGTCGCCCGCGGGCTGGCCCCCAGGTCGAGCGCCTCGTTCTCGCGCGTGGAGCGGACGAGCCCCACGAGGTAGCCCTCGACCGCCGCGCCGACGTGAACGCCGCGGCAGGCCTCCTGGAGGGCGGTCAGCTCGCTCGCCGCCAGCACCGGCGTGGCCGCCTCGAGCGGCGACCGCTCCCGGAAGCGGCGCAGGATGGCCGTCTCCTCCTCGACGCTGGGATAGCCGAGGGAGAGGCGCAGCAGGAAGCGGTCGAGCTGCGCCTCAGGCAGCGGGAAGGTCCCTTCCAGCTCCACCGGGTTCTGGGTAGCCAGCACGAGGAAGGGGCTGGGCAGGGCGTGCGTCTCCCCCTCCACCGTCACCTGGTGCTCCTCCATGCTCTCCAGCAGGGCGCTCTGCGTCCGGGGCGTGGCGCGGTTGATCTCGTCCGCCAGCAGCACCTGGGTGAAGACGGGCCCGGGCCGGAACTCGAAGCCCTGGGTGCGCTGGTTGAAGAAGGAGAGGCCGGTGACGTCCGCCGGCAGCAGGTCCGGCGTGCACTGCACGCGGCGGAACGTGCAGTCCAGGCAGCGGGCGACCGTACGGGCGAGCAGCGTCTTGCCCACCCCGGGGACGTCTTCGAGCAGGACGTGGCCGCCGGCGAGCAGGGCGACGAGGACGAGCTCGACCGCCGGCGCCTGACCGACGACGACCCGGCCGACGGCCTCCTGCAACCGCCGGGCGGCGGCGAAGACGCCCCCGACCGCCGGATCGGGACTGCGGGGCTCAGCCTCGCCGGCCAGGCTCACCCCGGTCGCTCCGGGCCTGCCGGTGAGCCTGGGCGTAGCCGGCGTAGCGCCGGGCGTTGTCCCGGATCGCCGCCACCTGCTCGTCGGTGACGTCCTTGAGCACCTTGCCTGGGACGCCGACGATCAGGGAGCGCGCGGGGAAGACCTTGCCCTCCACGACGAGGGCGTTGGCGCCGACGATCGACTCCCGTCCGACGACGGCCCCGGAGAGGACGGTGGCGTGCATCGCCACCATCGCCCCGTCCTCGACGGTGGCGCTGTGCACGACCGCGCCGTGCCCGACGACGACGTTGTCCCCGATGACGCAGGGGACGCGCTCGTCGACGTGGAGGACCGAGCCGTCCTGGATGTTGCTCCCCCGGCCGATGCGGATGGGGGCGATGTCCCCGCGGAGGACGGCGTTGAACCAGACGCTGCTGCCGGGGCCGATGGTGACGTCGCCGATGACGTAGGCGCCGTCGGCGACGAAGACGTCTTCGGCGATCTGGGGGCGGAGCTCGCCGAAGGGCAGGATTGGCACGGTCGTTCTTCTCCCGGCGCGCGGCGCGTACGGCGCGTGCTGCGCGGTGCTGGCCCAAGTGTAGCCCGAAGTGTAGCCGGTATCATTGGGGGCTATGCCCGGGTTGATCGTCCAGAAGTACGGGGGGAGCTCGGTGGCCAGCGCCGAGCTGATCAAGGGCGTCGCCCGTCGCATCGCGAGCGTGCACGACGCCGGCACGCGGGTGGTCGCCGTCGTCTCCGCCATGGGGGACACCACGGACGACCTGATCGCCTTGGCGAAGCAGGTGGCCGACGAGCCGACCGACCGGGAGATGGCCCTGCTCTGGTCGACCGGCGAGATCGTCACCTCCGCCCTGACCGCGATGGCGCTGCACGACCAGGGGCACGAGGCGGTCGCCCTCACCGGCTTCCAGGCCGGGATCGTGACCAACGGCTTCCACACCCGGGCGCAGATCCTGGAGATCGACCCGGAGCGCATCCGGGGCGTCCTGGACGGCGGGGGCATCCCCATCGTCGCCGGCTTCCAGGGCTGGACGGAGGACCACGACATCACCGTCCTCGGCCGGGGTGCTTCGGACACCACGGCCGTCGCCCTGGCCGTGGCCCTGCAGGCCGACCGCTGCGAGATCCTCAAGGACGTCGACGGGATCTTCACCGCCGACCCCCGGCTCGTCCCGGCGGCGCGCAAGCTGGACGTCATCTCCTACGAGGAGATCCTGGAGCTGGCGCGGGCCGGCTCCCAGGTGCTGCACCCCCGCGCGGCCGAGCTGGGCGAAGCCTACGGCATGCCCATCGTCGTCGGGTCGAGCTTCCGCGAGGCCCCCGGCACCACCATCGTTCGAGGTGACCAGATGCCACTGGAAGAGGAAGGGCGCCAGCGGGTGCGGGCCATCGCCCACGACACGGACGTGGGCCGGATCACGATCGTCGGCGTGCCCGACCGGCCGGGGATCGCCTTCGCCGTCTTCCAGCCGCTCGAAGCGGCGGCGATCAACGTGGACGTGATCGTGCAGAACGTCTCCCACGACAACGTCACCGACATCTCCTTCACCGTCGGCCGGGCCGACCTGGGGCGCACCGAGCGCCTGCTGGCGCCGGTGGCGCGCGACCTGGGGGCGCGGGAGGTGACCAGCTCGGCCACCCTGGCCAAGATCAGCGTCGTCGGCTCCGGCCTGGCGGCGAATCCGGGCTACGCCGCGCGCATGTTCGGCACCCTGGCGGACGCCGGAATCAACATCGTCTCCATCACCACGAGCGAGATCCGGATCACCTGCTTGATCGACGAATCCCAGGTAGCGGACGCGGCGCGCGCCCTGCACCGGGCGTTCCTCCTGGAGGAATAGGCGGCCCGCCGGGGCTGCTGTAGAATAGGCCACAGGGGCATCGCACACGGGTCGCTGCGCGCGGAGAGCCGATCTAGGGAACAGGGGATCACAACGATGCCGGTCGAGATGGTGGTGGAGAGCATTCGCGTCAGTCTCTACGCGGCGCCCCGGATCGTGGTGCTCAAGGAGACGAACCGCGAGCGGTACCTGCCGATCGTGATCGGGATTCCCGAGGCCGAAGCCATCGCCATCAAGATGCAGAACCACGAGGTTCCGCGCCCCCTGACCCACGACCTCCTCTGCACCATGATCCAGACCCTCGGGGGCCGGGTGACCCACATCATGGTCACCGATCTGGTGGGGGAGACCTTCTTCGCCCGGATCGTGATGGACGTGGACGGACGCCACGTCGAAGTCGACTCCCGCCCCTCGGACGCCATCGCCCTCGCCCTGCGGCTCGGCGTGCCCATCTTCGCCGAGGAGTCGGTCCTCGAGCGGGGGGCGATCGAGCCGGAGGAGACGAAGAAGTCGGCGGAGAAGAAAGAGGAGTCGATCCGGGAGGAGCAGCTGTCCGCCTTCCGGGACGTGATCAACCAGCTGAACCTGGACGATCTGGGTAAGTAGATTCGGGGCGCCCTCTCCCCCTGCCCCCTCTC
>DATLLM010000658.1:0-3185 GCA_035537855.1 Chloroflexota bacterium
CGAAGTAGAGGCGCCCGGCTTCGGCGCACCAGGCCAGGATGGTCAACAGGATCAGGATGGGCAGCCCGCGCACGGAGGAGAGGGAGGCGAAGGTGCCGTGGGCGAACCGGGCGTAGACGGACTGCACTTTCTCCGGGAAGCGGGCGGCGATGCGCTCGCCGAAGCGGTAGATCACCACCATGCCGACGACCATGACGGCGAGCCCGATCCAGCCCGCCTGCAGCATGTGGTCGACCATAGGCGAGACGCGGTTGCGCAGGACGAAGATGCCGGTCACCCCCAGCAGGGTGACGAGGGCGAAGATGTCGACCACCCGCTCGGCCACGACGGTGCCGACGGTGCGGGACATGGAGAGGCTGTGCTCGCGGCGCAGCAGGTAGCCGCGGTAGACGTCGCCGACCTTCCCGGGCAGGACGCTGTTGACGAACCAGGAGATGAAGATCACCTCCGTCAACTGGCCGAGCGGGAGGTGGGTGCCCGCGTTGGCCAGCAGGCGCTGCCAGCGCAGCCCTCTGAACGGAAAGGTGAGGACGTAGCAGACGACGGCCATGGCGTAGATGCGGGGGTCAACCTGGCGCAGCTGCTCGACGATCTCCGCGAGGTTGGCGCCGGTGACCCGGAAGAGGGTGAACAGGATGGCGATGCCGAGCAGGAAGGAGAGCAGGGTCTTGATGTTGAAGAAGCGCCGTCCGAGACTGACCGTGCCGGTGGCCGGCCCCACCGCCGGCGCCGGCTGGGTCTCCGCGACCGGCTCCTGGGCAGGAAAAGGGACGGGGGCCGGCTGGGATCGCCGTTCGGCTTCAATCATGCGCTGCGCTCTTCGTCGGTCGTGATCGTCTTGATCGTCTGCGGTGCGCCGCGCCAGCGGCTCGCGGCGCCCGGCAGCGTGGATGGGGCCGTAGGATTCGCGACGCTCGAGGGCACGTACAACAACGCCAGGAGGAGGCCAACGGTTACCCCCATTCCGTGGACGAACATGACGTCGAACAGGTTGTGGGTGGCGAAAGCGGCGAGCGCGCCGAGGATACCAAGCGCGACGGCGGTCGCCTCGCGGTCGCCCAGCCGGCGGTGGGTGCGCACCGCCTGCATCGCCGAGCGGAAGGCGACCACCAGGAAGGCGACGTAGCCGGTGAGGCCGACCAGGCCGGCCTCGGCGGCGATGGTCAGGTAGTGGTTGTGGGCGTGCCCCAGGGCCACCGGCCACTGGTCCAGCCGGTAGTCGTCGTACGCGGCGTTGTAGTTGCCGATGCCGACGCCGAGCAGGGGGTTGGCGGAGAACATCTGCCAGCCGGCGTACCACTGCGACTGGCGCTCCATCACCGCCCAGTTGTCCGGGGTGATGGCGGCGTCCTGGACGCTGCCGAGGTCGACGACGCTGCTCACCACGCTGACCGCCCGGGCGGTGAGCTCGGCCGGCAGGATGGGCCAGACGGCGACGCCGATGATAAGCCCCAGCACACCGAAGGTCATAACGAGGTGGCGCGCGGAACGGCTCCCGGCCAGCACCACGATCAGCAGGGCCACGACCTGCGCCGTCCAGGCCCCCCGGGAGAGGGTGATCAGCAGGGCGAAGCCGATGACGGCGACGACGACGAATCCGATGCGCCGGCTGCGCCCGGCGGCGAGCCCGAAGCAGACCAGGGAGACGGCCAGCGGGAGGTGCAGGCCGAGGTAGCCGCCGAACGGGTTCGGCTGCTCGAACGTGCCGTAGGCCCGCATGATCACCCCCCCGATCAGGAAGTGCTCGGGCCCGATCCGGGCGAACGACTGCAGCAGGCCGACGAGCGCCTGCGAGAACGCGGCGGCGAGGAGCCAGAGCGCCAGCGTGCGGCGCTGCTCCCGGGTCTGCAGCAGGCTCGTCCCCGCCAGATACACGGCGGCGAGCTCCACCCACTTCAGCAGCTCCTTCGCCGCGAGGGCCAGGTCGGTGGCCACGAGAGCGGAGAGGGCCAGGCCGGTGAGCAGGAAGGCGGCGGCCCCCACCAGGGGCGTGAGCGCCGGTCGCGGGGCCCGCCCGGCGGCGATCTGAGTCAGCCACCCCACCAGCAGGAGCAGAACGACGCCCTCCGTGACGGAGACGTTGACCTGACCGAGGGCGATGTCCAGCGAGATGCTGGCCTCCCCGAGACGGAACCCGGACTGGTAGGGCACGGTCAGAGCCAGCAGGTAGAGCGCCCAGCGGGGGCGCGCCAGGAGCACCGCCGCCGCCGCCGCCGCGAGGATCGCCGCGCCGGTGATCACGGGCGGCAAGAGGGCGAGCAGAATCCCGACGGGGAGCAGCAGGAGCCACGGCGAGACCGACCGCCGCGGGAGGAGGTCGCGGTCCGGCGCCGGGTCCGGCTCCGGGAGGGTGAGCGTCGTCGTCGGCGCCGTCGTCGCGGTCATACTGCCCTGCGCGATGCCCTGCTGTGGTCAAACGGGGCAGGGGCAGAGGGTGTGCCTGCGGTGGGCCCCTCAGGCGCCAGCTCGAGGATGAGCAGCAGCACCCAGCAGCCGTAGGCCAGATCGATCACGAAGAAGGAGTTGTCCATCAGCCCGTGGACGACGACGGCGATCAGGGCCCCGGCGACGCCCCACACCAGCGGAGCGCCCGGCGCCGCACCGGGAGCTGCCCCCGGCGCGGCGCGCCAGCCGCCGGCGCGGACGCGCCCGACCACCAGCCAGACGATCCAGCCGAGCGCCACCACGCCCGGCAGGCCGAGGCGCAGCCAGAAGTCGAGGACGAGATTGTGGGGGTGGGAGAGGTTCGGCTCGCGCCAGGCGTCCGGGTGGATGTAGCGCGGGTAGAGGTAGAGGAACTGGTCGAGCCCGACGCCCCACAGCGGGTGGTCGAGCGCCATCCGCAGGGCGGACTGCCACAGGCGCAGGCGGAGCATGGCCGTACCCGCCGGCGCGAACAGGGAGCGGAAACGCTCGACGCGCAGGGCGAGGGCGAAGGCGCCGAGCAGAAGGGGCGTTCCGACGGCCAGCGACCAGCGCAGGACCTGACGGCGCCGGGGGACGGAGAGGCGCCGGACGTACGGGGCGACGACGAAGGCGCAGGCCACGGCGCAGGCGAGCCAGGCGCCGCGCGAGAAGGTAAAGAAGAGGGCTACCGTGCAGATGAGGAGGGCCACCCTCACCCCCCAGACGCCGCTCTCCCCCGTAGGGGAATGCCTCCGGCGGGCAGGGGGACTGGCGTCCCC
>DATLLM010000659.1:0-4731 GCA_035537855.1 Chloroflexota bacterium
ATCGCTGCCTGCCGGCCCCGGGCGGCCGTGGGGTTCGAGGCCTGATCGAGCAGCTCGGCGAGCGTGATCTGCCCGTCCCGGGCCCGCGCCCGCACCTTCACTTCGAGCGAGCGGCGCACCGTCTCGGCGATCTCGGCCCCGCTGAAGCCCTCGCTCACCTCCAGGATCTGCTCCCACCCGGCGGCGTCGAGCGGCTCGAACAGGCTGCGCCCGGCCTGGCGCTCGGACTTGCGCAGGTGGACGCGGAAGATGGCCCGGCGTCCGGCGCGGTCCGGGAGGGGGACCTCCACGAGGCGGTCGAACCGGCCCGGGCGGGTGAGGGCGGCGTCCACGACCTCCGGGCGGTTGGTGGCGGCGATGACGACGATGCCCTTCGCCTCCTCCAGCCCGTCCATGTTCTCCAGCAGGGTGCTGACGACGCGGTGGGTCGCCTCGTGCGACTCCTCGCGGGAGCGGGCGAGGGCGTCGATCTCGTCGAAGAAGAGCACGGCGGGGGCCTGGCGGCGGGCCTGATCGAAGACGGTCTGCATGCGCCGCTCGGCTTCGCCGTACCACTTGGAGGAGACGTCCGTGGCTTTGACGTGCACGAAGTGGGCGCCGGATTCCTCGGCCAGGCAGCGGGCGAGGAGGGTCTTGCCCGTGCCCGGCGGGCCGTACATCAGGACGCCTTTCGGCGGGCGGGCGCCCCAGCGCAGGTACGCCTCCGGCTCCTTGATCGCCAGGCAGATGGCCTGCAGCTCGCGCTTGGCTTCTTCCTGGCCGCCGACGTCGTCGAAGGGGGAGGCGTCGTCCACGCGCTCGCGCACCGTCGCCCGGGGGAAGGCCTTGGGGGCGTCCGAGAAGGGGTTGTCCTTGGGCAGGCGGGCCATCAGGTCGGCGGCGGAGCGACCCAGGCGGCGCAGCCCGTCCAGGGCGTTGTCCGCGTTGAGGGCGGTCGGCCGGATGGTCAGGGCGATGGTCGGCAGCGGCAGCCCGTCCCGGCGGTAGATGGCGTTGACCGTCGCCCCGACGGCGGCGCAGAACGCGTCGAGCTCCTGCGCCAGGAGGAAGCGCTCGCCGCGGGGCCGGGCGCGGGCGCGGGGGCCGAAGAGGGGCACGAGGAACGGCCAGGTGCCTGTCGAGACGACGAGCTGGTTGAGCACCACCCCCGGCCCGACGACGAAGCGGTCGCGGCCTTCGTCGTCCAGGAGGTAGATCGCCTCCGCCGTGCGCCGGGTGGGGAAGCGGTCGCGCAGCTCGTCCGGGGGCTCGAGGGTTCCGGCCAGCGGCCCGAGGCCGAAGGGGGCCAGGGCCAGCGCGCCGGCGTTGCCCTGGGGCATGATCACCGCCGCGAGGTGCACGGAGCCGGCGACCGGGCCGGCGGTGCCGGGAGGGGCCGCGGCCCCGCCGGCGGCGCCGGCGGGCTCGCTCCGGCCCAAGATCAGGAGGCGGCCCAGCGGCGGATCGAGCGCCACCTGGCCGAGCACGGTCAGCGGCATCCCGGCGTTGAGCCGGTCGGCGAGGTCGGCGCTCCAGGTGAGGCGCAGGCCGGCCGGGTCGGGTGTGCCTGCCGGGGCCGGGCCACCGGGCAGGGACGCGTCCGCGGGAATGATCGCCATGGTGCCAGTATATCGGCACCCGGGGGCGGATCAGGGCCCTTCCGCTTGACAGAAGCGCGGAAGGGCCGCTATCACCCGGTGGCGAGCGCGATGACCGGGAGCGCAAGCGGTGGTCCCGCCCCCCAGAACGTGCTGGCCGCCGTCGGCCTGTTCGGCGACCTCGATTCCGGCGCGCTGCAGCGGCTGGAGCGGCTCGGGCGCCGCCGGCGGTTCGGCCCGGGCGAGGTGATCATGCGCCAGGGAGACGGCGGGATCGCCCTCTTCGCCGTGCTCGGCGGGCGGGTGCGGGTCAGCCGGCGGGGGGCGGACGGGCAGGAGCAGGCGCTGCGCACGATCGGCCCGGGGGGCTACTTCGGGGAGATGGCCCTGCTCTCCAACCGGCCGCGCTCGGCGACGGTCGCCGCGTCGCCGGAGGGCGAGGTGGAGTGCCTCGTGCTGCACCGCCTGGACTTCCTCGAAGAGGTGCGCCGTCAGCCGGAGCTGGCCGTCCGCTTGCTGGAGACGCTCAGCCGCCGGCTGGAAGACGCCGAGCGGCGGTAGAGAGAGAGGGCCGGCGTCCGCCTACGCCGTGCGGCTGAGGCCGTCGTACGCCACCTCGATGCCCCGCGGGGCGAGCAGGGCGCAGAGCTCCTCGTAGGGCGGGGTGCGCCCGTGGCTGAAGTGGTGCCCGAAGCGCTGCGCTCCCGCCGCCAGGAGGCCCCGGCGGGCGAGCCCGTCCTGGTGGTCCGCCATCTGGTGGACGCTCATGTGGCCGTCGCCGTCCGGGCCGTCCCCGAGGGTCGAGTCGACCGCCGTCAGGTGCAGACGCACCCCCTCGGCGGCCAGGCGCTCCAGGGCCTCCCAGGTGGCGTCCGGGAAGGGGCCGGTGTCGGTGGCGTAGAGCAGGCCGAGCGGCCCGTCGCGCCCGTCGAGCTCCGGGCCCTCCACCTGCTGCACGACGTAGATGCTGGCCTCGTCCTCCGGCTGGGCGTGACGGGCCGCGAGGGGCCATACCCGGTAGCGCCGCGGCGGCGTGCGCGGCACCGGGACGGCGGACTCCGGGAAGCGGGGGTCGACCTCGGGCGGGCCGCTGGCCGGGGAGCCGGTGCGCACCTCGAACGGCTCGAACGGGCGCACGGTGTGGGGCTCGATGCGGAAATCCGCCGGATTCGCCTCCCGCCCCTCGGCCCGGCTCAGCGTCCGCTCCAGGGTGCGGGCGCTGCCGTAGAAGCGCATCAGGGGCAGGGGGGTGGTGACGAAGCCCCGCCGGCGCCACATCAGCACGGTGGGATCGAGGTGGTCCGAGTGCGGGTGGGTGACGAGCAGGGCCTGGACCGGGGCCAGGTCCGTCCCCAGCTTGATGGCGGAGGCGACCAGGTCCGGCCCGCAGTCCAGCAGGAGGTCGTCGTTGAGCAGGGCGGACGAGCGGTGGCGGAGGTTGCGTCCGCCCCGGGTGCGGGCGACCGCGCAGCGCTCGCAGCGGCACCACAGGGCGGGGTAGCCCTCGGCGGCCCCGGTGCCGAGGAAGGTCAGGCGCACGGGCGGGGCCGCCGGGGGGTGGACTCAGCCGGCGGCACTGATCTCGCCGTTGGCCGTCTCCGCCGCCGGGGCGCCGGCGGCGTCGGTCAGACTCAGCTCGGCGCCGCCCCCGGGCGGGTCACCGCGGAGCAGGTCCCGCAGGTAGAGCCCGGCCAGCTGGTGCCCGGGCTGCAGGCGCAGGGCTTCCCGGTAGGCGCGCTCGGCCCCCTCCGTCTCGCCCCGGAAGTGCAGCTCGAGGCCGGTCATGGCGTGGGCCTCAGGGAAGCGCGGCGCCACGCGCGACGCCCGCTGGAAGCACTCCAGGGCGGCGTCGCCGCGCTCCTGGGCGAAGTAGGCCCGGCCGAGCGCCACCAGCGTGGGCGCGTCGTTCGGGCGCAGCTCCAGCTTCCGCTCCAGGCGCCGGATGGCGCGCAGCTCGCCCAGGTTGGCCTCCACCTCCTCGTCCCGCCACGGGGTCTCCGTGCGGGCGTGCTCGAGGAGCCGGATCGCTTCCTGCAGGCGGCCGTCCCGGGCCGCCGCCAGGCCCCTGGCCTTCGCCGTCTTCTCCCAGGCCTGCCGGGCGGCCGCCGGCTGGCGACCGAGTGCCCGCAGGTGGGCCAGAAAGTGCCACTCGCGTGGCTCGTTGTTCTCGCCCGGTCTCCCCAGGATGACCGTGCGGCGGGTGGTCGTTCCCATCGTTGCGAGCCCCCTTTACGCTCCGATGGCTGCGGCGCGAGCCGGGCCACCACCCGGAACGGGCGGTGGGCCCTCAGAGCGGCGCCTCAGCCTCCTCCCCCAGCCCCTACACACCATCACGCCCGCCGGACTTTGTCAAGTCCGTATCGAGCGGTGCCGGAGCCGGGACGGCGGCCGCGCCGTCGCTCAGCTATTCTACACCTGCCCTGCTCGTACCATGTCTCCTGATTTGGCCCCGGATTCGGCCCCCCCGCGGCCCCCCGAACCGGCCCCCGGAGGGGCCGCCGGCGGGCCCCACGACGCGCCCGCCGGGCGCCCCGGCCGCGGGCTGTGGCGCTTCGGCGCCTGGTACCCCGTTGCCGATCCGGGCGCCGCCGTGACCCTGGGCGAGGGGGACACCCCCCTGGTGTCCCTGCCCCGCTGGGGCGCCGCCCACGGCCTGCGGCGGGTCTACGCCAAGCTGGAAGCGGCCAACCCCACCGGCTCGTTCAAGGACCGGGGGATGTCCGTCCTCGTCACCCTGGCCCGGGAGGCGGGCGCGGTCCACCTGACGGAGGACTCCTCCGGCAACGCCGGGGCGGCGGCCGCCGCCTACGCCGCCCGGGCGGGGCTGCGCTGCACCGTCTACGCGCCGGCGGCCGCCCCGCCGGCGAAGCTGCGCCAGATCCGGGCCTACGGCGCCGAGCTGGTGCTCGTCCCCGGCAGCCGCGCCGCCGTCGCCGACGCCGCCCGCGCCGCCGGCAGCGTCCCCGGGTCCTACCACGTCTCCCACAACGACAACCCGGCCTTCGTCCCCGGGAACATGAGCTTCGCCTTCGAGCTGCTCGAAGCGCGGGACGACCTGCGCCCGGTCGGGCCCTGGCACCTGGTCGTCCCGACCGGCGGCGGGGCGCTCTTCTGCGGCGCCGCGCGGGGCTTCCGGGCCTGGGCGGCCGGGGGG
>DATLLM010000660.1:0-15562 GCA_035537855.1 Chloroflexota bacterium
CCGGAGGGCTGCCCCGGCGATCCCGGCGACGCCGCCGCTAGCGGCGGCCGGCGCTTCGTCCCGGACGCGCCCCGCTCCCACTCCAGGGTGGGAGCGGGGCGCGTCGCGTTCTGGGACGCCGCGGAGCGGAGGACGCTCCCGGCCGCCGCCTCAAGCGGCCGGATCGACGCGCATCCGCAGGCCGTTGGCGGGGCGCAGGGTGAGCGCCGGCACCGGGACGACGGGGTGCCCCGGCGCCAGGCGCGGCCGGAAGCGCTGGGCCACCGTGGCCAGGATCAGGGTCGCCTCCATCGTGGCGAACGCGTTGCCGATGCACAGGCGCGGGCCGCCGCCGAAGGGGAAGTAGGCGAAGCGGGGCAGGCGCCGGGCGAGACCGTCCTCCCAGCGCTCGGGGCGGAAAGCGTCCGGGGCGTCGAAGAAGCGCGGGTCGCGCTGCACGGACCACTGGGCGAAGCTGACCGGCGTCCCCGCCGGCACGTGGTAGCCGCCGAGGTCGCAGGCGTCGACCGCCTGGCGACCGATGACCGGGATCGGCGGGTAGAGGCGCATCGCCTCGCTCAGCACCCGCTCGGTGTACGCCAGACGGGGCAGATCGGCGACCTCGGGCGGGCGTCCCCCGAGCGCGGCGCGCAGCTCGTCCCGCAAGCGGGCGTCCACCTCCGGGTGCTCGGAGAGGAGGTACCACGTCCAGCTCAGGGCCAGGGCGGTCGTCTCGTGCCCGGCGAGCATGATGGTCATGACCTCGTCGCGCAGCTGCCGGTCGGACATCCCGCCGCCGGCTGCGCTCCCCGGCGGACCGCCTGCGGACTCGTCCTGCGCCGCCATGAGCATGGAGAGCAGGTCGCCCCGGTCGGCCGGCGCGGCCCGGCGCTCGGCGATCAGCTTGTAGACGAACCCGTCCAGGCGGCGCACCGCCCGCCCCAGGCGCCACTTGCCCGCAGTCGGCACCGCCTGCGGCAGCAGGAACGCCGGCCCGTTCATCAGCCCGTTCAGCTCGTGCAGCGCCACCGGCAGGGCCTCCCCGACGGCCGCCGCCTCCCCCGCGGCGTCGGCGTCCAGGAGCGTCTTGACCACGATCTCCAGGGTGAGGCGCATCATGTCCGCGTGCACGTCGCGCACCTCGCCCGGTCGCCAGCCGGCGAGCATGCGCTCGGTGTACCCCACCATCGTCCGCCCGTACGCGGCGACCCGCTGGCGGTGGAACGCGGGCTGCGCCAGGCGGCGCTGCCGCCGCCAGAGGTCCCCCTCCGCGGTGAGCAAACCCTCGCCGAGCAAGGGCGTCAGCAAGCGGTAGAAGCGCCCCTTCGAGAAGTTGCGCTGCTGGGTGACCAGCACCGCCTCGATCAGGTCGGGGTGGTGGAGCATCAGCACCGTCTGGGGGCCGTAGCGCACGGGGACGACGTCCCCGTAGTCGCGCGAGATGCGCATCAGAAACGTCAGCATCCCCCGCCGCACCTGGAGCAGGTGCCCGACCAGCGGGTCGGCCGGGGGCGCCCCCGCCGCCGGCCGGATGGGGACGGCGAGCGGCGTCCCCGGCGCCGGCGAACGCGGCGACGCCGTCTGCGCAACGGTGCTCTCCATCAGCGACCCCCGATCCGGGCGCAGCCGCGCCTCAGCTCCAGCGTACGACCGGCGCCGGGAGGCCGAAACCAGCGAAACCCACACCTGCGCCCGGAGAGCACCGGGTTCTCCCCGGGGACCACCCCCCAGACGCGCACCGCCGGCCCCGCCGCCGGCTCGCCGGCGGTGGGCTATACTGCGAATCTGCGCGTTCGTTGATTCGCACCGCTCTCCTCCGGCCGTAAGGAGCTCGAACCGTGGCCACCACTCGCAGCCGGTCCTCGGCAGGGCCTGCCGCGCTCCAGAGTCGCCCAGGACGGGCCGCACCGGCGGCGGCGCAGCGGACGGCGTACGCCCTGGCGCCCACGCAGCCGGCGGCGGCGGCGGTGCTGCGCCTGCAGCGGGCCTACGGCAACCAGGCCATCCAGCGCATCCTGCCCCCGGTGGGGCGGGGCGCGGCGCCCGGCGGGCCGGCCATCCAGCGCTGGCACGACCACGAGCACGACACGTCGACGCAGGACGGTCTGGCCGTCGGCGGCAAGGCCGCCCAGATGGTGCCCTACTTCCAGAGCGATCCCCGCTACGACACCGGCCCGAAGATCGCCGCCCGACTGGGAGACGCCTCGATCAACATGGACCGCGTCGTGCCCCAGGCCAGCCCGACGAAAGAGTCGCACAACGTCGGACGGCTGGCGAGCGGGATCGCCTTCGGCGCCTCGTCCCTCTTCAGCGCCGCCCGGAACGACATCGGCAACTTCTTCGGCTCCAAGTCGATCCCGACCACCCGCCACGTGGTCGGGGAGGGGCCGGACCACGGCGAGGCGGGCAAGTACAGCGTCAACTCCCCGGTCGGCACGTCCGCCCCGGCGAACAAGGCGCGCGAAGATCACTACATCGACCTCAGCATCGACGCCCTGGCTTCGGGGGACATCGACAAGGCCCTGAACAAGCTGGGCGACGCGGCGCACGTCTCGGCCGACCGGGGCTCCCACGGCGAGGGCGACTACGGGCGTGGTCACGACACGCCGCACCCGCCGCCGGGCGTGAACGGGACGCAGATGCCGAACTACATGGAGAAGTTCGACGACTGCGATAATCGGGCGCTGAATCCGGTCGGGTACCAGTACGGGGTCGACAGAACGTCGGAGATGTTCGGTCGCTTCCTGGCCAAGGCGCCGCTCCCCGACACGGATGACGACGACGTGGCCATCGACCCGCAAGACAACGACATGGTCGGCCTGGATGACCTCTGAGCGTTGCGCCGCGGCGGCGCCGTTCGGTTGGGGTTGAATCCGGGTTGAGCAGGGGGCCGAATCCGCTGGCGCGGGGCCTCCCTGTGTTACCACTTTACGCGTGAGCGTCGTCCCGCTGCTGCACGTCGTCGCCGTCGATCTCGCCCTCAGCGGTGACAACGCGGTCGTGATCGGGCTCGCCGCCCGGGGCCTCCCGCCCCGCCAGCGGCGCTTCGCCGTCGCCGCCGGAACGGCCGGCGCCGTCGTCCTGCGCTTCGGGCTCACCTTCCTGGCCGCGCGGTTGCTGGACGTGCCCTACCTGCACCTGGTGGGCGGGCTGCTGCTGCTCGGCGTCGCCTTCCGCTCGCTGAGCGAAAGCGAATCCGGCCCCGGGCACGCCGGGGAGGCGCCGGCCGGACTGCTCGAGGCGATGGGCACGATCGTGGTCGCCGACGCCGCGATGAGTCTGGACAACGTGCTCGGGGTCGCCGCCGCCGCCGGCGACAACACCGTGTTGCTCCTGGCCGGTCTGGCCCTCAGCGTCGGACTGATGATGCTGGCCGGGAACGCCATGGCGTCGGTACTCAATCGGGGGCGCTGGATCGCCTTCGCCGGGGCGGCCGTCGTGGCCTGGACCGGAGCCACCCTGGCCCTGCGCGATCCGGCCGTCCCGGCGGCGCTGGCGGCGGGCTGGGTGGTGATCGCCCTCTCGGCCGCCGCCGCCGTCGTGGTGCCCCTGGCGGGGAGCTTCGTCTCCCGGCGCGGCTGAGCCCTCCCTCGAAGGTCCGTCGTCCCGACGGGCGTCCTGACGGGCGTCCCGACGGGCGAGCGCCGGCCGGAGCGCCCAAGAGACGGGCTTCGCCCTCGGCGGCCATCCCTCCGGTGCGCAGCAGCTTGACGCCGCCGGCCGGCGGGCTCATCCTGCTCCGGCGATGATCGAGTCTGCCGGCGATCGAGTCCTCCGGCGTCGGACGTTCGACGCCGCCGCCGCGCGCTACGACCGGGCCCGTCCGGGGTACCCGGCGGCGGTCATCGACGATCTGGGGACCATCGCCGGACTGGGCCCCGGCGCGCGGGTGCTGGAGCTCGGCGCCGGGACCGGCAAGGCGACCGTCCCGCTGGCGGCGCGGGGCTACACCGTGGTGGCCATCGAGCTCGGCTCGCAGCTGGCCGCCGTCGCCCGCCAGAATCTGGCCGCCTTTCCGCGGGCGGAAGTGGTCTGCGCCGCGTTCGAGGACTGGCCCCTGCCGGCCTCGCCGTTCGACGCCGTCGTGGCGGCGACCGCCTTCGCCTGGATCGACCCGGCGGTGCGCGTCGTGCGCTCGGCGGCGGCGCTGCGCGGCGGCGGGTCGCTGGCGACGATCGGCACGCACCACGTCGCCGGCGGCACGGCGCCGTTCTTCGTCGAGGTGCAGTCCTGCTACGAGCGGTGGGACCCGACGACGCCGCCCGGATTGCGCTTGCCCCGGCCCGCCGCCGTCCCCCAGGATAGCGCCGAGCTCGACGCCTCAGGGCTGTTCGAGCCGGCCCGGTTCCGGCGCTACGAGTGGGACGTGGCCTATCGCACGGACGAGTACGTCGACCTGCTGCAGACCTACTCCGGCCACCTGGCGATGCCCCAGGCGGCGCGCGACGGGCTGCTGGGGGACATCGCCCGCCTGATCGACCGGGGCTACGGCGGGCGGATCGTGAAGCGCTACCTGACCGAGCTGCGGATCGCCCGCCGCCGCTGAGCTCTGGCGCCTACGGGGGTGCGTGCTTCGTAAGCGGAGCACCCGAGCGCCGGGACGCGGTTCCGCCGGGGGAGGGCCCGATCGTCCACGGCACGGCTATTGCTTGAGGGGCGGCGACCGGTGCGTCCGTGGCCCCCGAGAGGCTCGACCGCGCCTCCAGGAGTGGCAGCGGGTCAGGCTATAGTGTGGCCCGCGCCCACCGGGGCGCCCCGCTGCCGGCCGCCGGGCGGCGGCCCGCGGGGCGCCGGATCGCGGGGGCGCGGGAGAGCACAGGGAGCAGCGAACGAGATGAGCGGCGAGTGTGGCCGGAATCCGGCGGCGGCGACCGGCGGCGCGGCGGTGAGCGGATCGAGGGGCAGCGCCTGGTGGCAGCGTCTGGCCGGCGCCGTCGCGGTGGCCCTCACCCTGGCCCTCGCCGGGGTGGCGCCGGCGGGGGCCCAGAGCATCGACGTCCAGTCCGTCTACAACCAGGCCCGGGGGGCGGTGGTGAACATCACCACCGGGGCGGTGACGCTCAACCAGCTGCGGCAGCCGCAGGTGGTGGCGGCCGGGACGGGCACCGGCGTGGTCTTCGACGCCCAGGGGTACATCCTGACCAACAGCCACGTGGTGCGCACGCCGGGCGGTGACGGGCCGTCGCAGTACGTGCGCGCCTCCCTCCCGGACGAGCGGGTGTTCGACGCCCAGGTGATCTTCGACGACCCGGGGAACGACCTGGCGATCATCAAGATCAGCGCCCCCAACCTGGCGGTGGCCAAGATCGGGGATTCGGACGCCCTCAACGTCGGCCAGCCGGTGGTGGCCATCGGCTACGCCCTGGCGCTGCCCGGCGGGCCGAGCGTCACCGCCGGGGTGGTCAGCGCACTGGGGCGGAGCATCGAGGAGCCCAACGGGGCGGTGCTGCCCAACTTGATCCAGACGGACGCGGCGATCAATCCCGGCAACTCGGGCGGCCCGCTGCTGAACGGCAACGCCGAGGTGGTGGGCATCAACACCGCCGGGGCGAGCGACGCCCAGGGCATCAACTTCGCCGTCGCCATCAACCAGGCCAAGACGGCGATGCAGGGCGTCTCGGCCAACGGACGCGTCGTGCGCCCGCTGCTCGGCGTGCAGGTGCTCGGCGCGGTCACCCCCGCCATCGCGGCGGCGAACGGCCTGCCGGTCAACTACGGCATCGTCGTCGAGCCGACCCCGGGCGGCCCGGCGGCCCAGGCGGGCGTGCGG
Source organism: Chloroflexota bacterium (assembly GCA_035537855.1). Lineage (GTDB taxonomy): Bacteria > Chloroflexota > UBA11872 > UBA12225 > UBA12225 > DATLLM01. The sequence goes on from DATLLM010000660.1 coordinate 5,750, forward strand.
TCCCAGGACATCGTCGTCGCCGTCGACGGCAACCAGGTGCGCACGGTGCCGCAGTTCCAGCGGGCCCTCTACGCCCACGCCCCGGGCGACCAGATGCAGCTCACGGTGGTGCGGGCCGGGTCACCCCAACCGGTCACGATCAACGTGACGCTCGGCACGGCCTCGTGATCCCGCGGAGGGCCTCCGCCGGCGTCGCAGCGCGGAGAGGAGGGGGTCGTTGGAGCTCGGAATGATCGGCCTGGGCCGGATGGGCGCCAACATGGTGCGGCGCCTGCTCCGCGCCGGGCACCACTGCGTCGTCTACGACGTGCAGCCGGGGCCGGTGCAGACTCTGGCCGGCGAGGGGGCCACCGGGGCGACCTCGCTCGAAGACTTCGTCGCCCGCCTGCCGGCCCCGCGGGCGGTCTGGCTGATGGTCCCGGCGGCGACGGTCGATCGCACCCTGGAGACGGTCACCCCCCTGCTCGCGGCCGGGGACATCGTCGTCGACGGGGGCAACTCGTACTTTCAGGACGACCTGCGCCGGGCCAGCGCGCTCCGCGAGCGCGGCCTACACTACCTGGACGTCGGGGTCAGCGGGGGCATCTGGGGCCTGGAGCGGGGCTTCTGCCAGATGATCGGCGGCGAGGACGAGCCGGTATCCCGGCTGCAGCCGATCTTCGCCGCCCTGGCCCCCGGGGTCGGCGCCGCCCCGCGCACCCCGGGCCGGGAGGGCGACCCGACGCCGGCGGAGCAGGGCTACCTGCACTGCGGCCCCAACGGCGCCGGGCACTTCGTCAAGATGGTGCACAACGGCATCGAGTACGGGCTGATGGCGGCCTACGCCGAGGGCCTGAACGTGCTGCGCAACGCGGACGAAGGGCTCAAGCGGCGGGAGAGCGACGCCGAGACCGCGCCCCTGCGCGACCCCGCGCTCTACCAGTACCGGTTCAAGCTGGACGAGATCGCCGAGGTGTGGCGCCGCTCGAGCGTGATCGCCTCCTGGCTGCTCGACCTGACCGCCCACGCCCTGTCCAGGACGCCCGACCTGACCGGGTTCTCCGGCCACGTCTCGGACTCCGGCGAGGGGCGCTGGACGCTGGCGGCGGCGATCGACGAGTCGGTGCCGGCGCCGGTGCTCAGCGCCGCCCTGTTCGGGCGCTTCGCGTCCCGGGGGGAGTCCGAGTTCGCGGACAAGGTCATGTCGGCGATGCGTTTCGAGTTCGGCGGGCACCTGGAGAAGCCGACCGGTGAGTGAGCCTCTGCCCCACTCGGACGCGCTGGTGATCTTCGGCGTCAGCGGCGATCTGGCCTCGAAACAGATCTTCCCCGCGCTGCAGGCCCTCGTGCGCAGCGGCCAGCTCGACTACCCGGTGGTGGGCGTGGCGCTCGAGCCCTGGGACGCCGCGGCCCTGACGGCCCGGGTCCGGGAGAGCCTCGAAGCCCACGGCGGGGTGGACGCCGCCGCCTTCGACCGCTTGACGCCCCTGCTCAACTACGTCGGCGGGGACTACAACGACCCGGCCACCTTCGACCGGCTGGGACAGACCCTGCACCGGCTGAGCGTCCGCCGCCCGCTGTTCTACCTGGCCATCCCGCCCTCCATGTTCGGCACCGTGGCCGAAGGGCTGGCCCGGGCGGGCGTCACGGAGAACGCCCGGGTGGTGGTGGAGAAGCCGTTCGGGCGCGACCTCGCCACGGCCCGCGAGCTGAACGCCATCCTGCACCGCTACTTCCCGGAGCCGGCGATCTTCCGCATCGACCACTACCTGGGCAAGGAGCCGGTGCAGAATCTGCTCTATTTCCGCTTCGCCAACGCCTTCCTGGAGCCCCTGTGGAACCGCGACCACGTGGCCTGCGTGCAGATCACCATGGGCGAGGCGTTCGGCGTCGCCGGGCGGGGGCGCTTCTACGAAGAGGCCGGCGCCATCCGGGACGTCGTCCAGAACCACATGCTGCAGATCGTGGCCCTGCTGGCGATGGACGCGCCGACGGTGCTGGGGGCCGAGGTGGTGCGGGACGAGAAAGCGCGCATCCTGCGGGCGATCCGCCCGCTGGCGCCGGAAGACGTCGTCCGCGGCCAGTACCGGGGGTACCGCCAGGAGCCGGGCGTGGCGCCGCAGTCGCAGGTGGAGACGTACGCCGCCGTGCGGCTGCGCCTGAACACCTGGCGCTGGTCCGGGGTGCCGTTCTACATCCGGGCGGGGAAGGCGCTGCCGGTGACCATCGGGGAGGTGCTCGTGCGCCTGCGCCGCCCGCCGCAGGACGTCTTCGGCGAGCGCGTCCCCGGCCGCCCCAACTACCTCCGCTTCCGCCTCCAGCCGGATGTGGTGCTGGCCCTCGGGGCGCGCGTCAAGGCGCCGGGCGAGCCGATGGTCGGTCAGCCGGTTGAGCTGGACGCTTTCTACCAGCCGGGCGGAGAGATGAGCCCGTACGAGCGCCTGCTGGGCGACGCGGCCGAGGGCGACGCCAGCCTGTTCGCCCGCGAGGACGGCGTCGAGGCCCAGTGGAGCGTGGTGGACGGCATCCTGGGCGAGAGCGGTCCCGTCCACCAGTACGACCCCAACACCTGGGGGCCGGCCGAGGCCGCCGGGCTGCTGGAAGGCGGGGACACCTGGCACGACCCCAAACCGGACACCCCCCGGGAGCCGAAGCCCGAGCGGCGCCCGTCCGGCGCCGCGAACGCCGGCGGAGGCGGGCACCCGGCCGGGGCCTGAGGAGCGACGGCATGACCCTGACCGCACGCCCGGAATGGCGGGCGCTGCTCGCCCACTACCAGACGCTCAAGGACGTCCACCTGCGCCGGCTCTTCGCGGACGATCCGGGCCGCGGGGAGCGGCTGGTCGCCACCGCCCCGCTGCCCCCCGGCGACGACGCCGGGCAGGAGTCGATCTACCTGGACTACTCCAAGCACCGCGTCACGGACGAGACGCTCGACCTGCTGCTGCAGCTGGCGCGGGCCTGCCGGCTGGAAGCGCGGCGCGACGCCATGTTCGCCGGCGAGCGGATCAACCGCACCGAGGACCGGGCGGTGCTGCACGTCGCCCTGCGCGCGCCGCGGGACGCCGTCATCGAGGTGGACGGGAAGAACGTGGTGCCCGAGGTGCACGCCGTCCTCGAGCGCATGGCCGGCTTCGCCCGCAGCGTGCGGGCGGGGGAGTGGCTGGGACACAGCGGCCGGCCCCTGCGCAACGTGGTCAACATCGGCATCGGCGGCTCGGACCTGGGCCCGATGATGGCCTACGAGGCGCTGAAGTATTACGCCGACCGGGCGATGACCTTCCGTTTCGTCTCCAACGTGGACGGCACGGACTTCGCGGAGCAGACGCGCGACCTCGATCCCGCCGAGACGCTGTTCGTCGTCTGCTCCAAGACCTTCACCACCCTGGAGACGATGACCAACGCGCACCTGGCCCGGGAGTGGTGCCTGCGCGGCCTGGGCGTCTCCGGGGGGCGCGGCGACTCCGGGGCGGTGGCCCGCCACTTCGTCGCCGTCTCCACGAATCTCGAGGAGGTGCAACGCTTCGGCATCGACCCGGACAACACCTTCGGCTTCTGGGACTGGGTCGGCGGGCGCTACTCGATGGATTCGGCCATCGGCCTGTCCACCATGATCGCCATCGGGCCGGAGGGCTTCGCCGACCTGCTGGCCGGCTTCCGGGCGCTCGACGAGCACTTCCGGACAGCGCCCCTGGAGCGGAACCTGCCCGTCCTGATGGGCCTCCTGTCGGTCTGGTACGGCAACTTCTTCGAGGCCGAGACGGCGGCCGTGCTGCCCTACGACCAGTACCTGCACCGCTTCCCCGCCTACCTCCAGCAGCTGACCATGGAGAGCAACGGCAAGTCGGTCACCCTCGACGGGCAGCGGGTGGACTTCCAGACCGGCCCCATCTTCTGGGGCGAGCCGGGCACCAACGGGCAGCACTCCTTCTACCAGCTGCTGCACCAGGGGACCCGGCTGGTGCCGTGCGACCTGATCGCTTTCTACGAGACGCTCAACCCGGTGGGCGACCCACCGGGCGCCCAGCACGACCTGCTGACGGCCAACGTGCTCGCCCAGGCGGAGGCCCTGGCGTTCGGCAAGACGGCCGGCGCGGTGCGCGCCGAAGGCACCCCGGAGTGGCTCGTCCCCCACCGCACGTTCGAAGGGAACCGGCCGAGCAGCCTCGTGTTCCTCCCCCGCCTGAGCCCGGCGACGCTCGGCGCGCTCGTGGCCCTCTACGAGCACAGCGTCTTCACCCAGGGCGTCATCTGGGACGTGGATTCGTTCGATCAGTGGGGCGTTGAGCTGGGCAAAGCGCTCGCCCAGCGCATCGTCGCCGAGCTGCAAGGCCCGGCCGCCGCGCCGGCGAGCGGCGCCGGGCCGGCGCACGACAGCTCGACGGCTGCGCTGATCAGGCGGTACCGCGAGCACCGGCGAACGGGGTGAGGAGCGAAGGGTGACGACGGCGGTGAGCGAGATCGCGGCGGACCGGGACAGCTACAAGCGGCTCGCCGCCGAGCGGGCGGTGCAGTACGTCGACTCCGGGATGGTCGTGGGGCTGGGGGCGGGGACGACGGCCGCGCACGCCACGCGCCTGATCGGGGCGATGCTCGCCGGCGGCCGGCTGCGCGACGTCCGGGGCGTCCCCTGCTCGCGCACCGTCGCCGCCCTCGCCCGGGCCTGCGGCGTGCCCCTGACCGGGCTCGGGGACGACCCGGCGGGCGAGCCGGTGATCGACCTGACCATCGACGGCGCGGACGAGGTCGATCCCCACCTCAACGTGATCAAGGGCGGGGGCGGGGCGCTGCTGCACGAGAAGATCGTGGCCCAGGCCAGCCGGCGCGAGGTGATCGTGGTGGACGAGGAGAAGCCCTCACCGGTGCTGGGCACGCGCTGGCCGGTGCCGGTCGAGGTGGCCGCCTTCGGCTGGCGCTCGCAGGCCCGCTACCTGGAATCGCTCGGCGCCCGGGCGGTGCTGCGCCTGGAGGGCGCCACCGCCCTCGACGCGTCCGCCGCCGCCCCGGGCGCCCCCCCGTACCGCACCGACGAGGGCAACCTGATCCTGGACTGCCACTTCGGCCCGCTCGGCGGGCCGTCCCAGCTGGCGGCGCTGGCGGCGCGGATCGACGCCCGGGCCGGTGTGGTCGCCCACGGCCTGTTCCTCGGTCTGGCGAGCGAGGTGATCGTCGCCGGTCGCGGCGGACTGCGCCACCTCAGCCCGGCGCCGTGATGGACGCCCGCGGCGCCCCGCCGGGCGCCGGGCCGGGGGCGGGGCCGGCGCCGGCGCCCCTGGAGATCGCCCCCTCCATCCTCGCGGCGGACTTCGCCCGCCTGGGCGAGCACGTCGCCGAGGCCCTCGAGGCGGGCGCGCGCCGCATCCACATCGACGTCATGGACGGGCACTTCGTGCCCAACCTGAGCGTCGGCACGCAGGTGGTCGAGGCCCTGCGCCCCCTGGCGACGGCGCACGGCGCGATCCTCGACGTGCACCTGATGATCGAGCGGCCGGAGCGCTTCCTGGCCGAATTCGCCCGGGCGGGCGCGGACGCCATGACCGTGCACGTCGAGGCGACGCCGCACCTCTTCCGGGCGACGGAGACGGTGCGCCAGCTGGGCAAGGCGGCCGGGGTGGCGATCAACCCGGCGACGCCCGTCGGCGCGCTCGAAGAGATCCTGCCCGGCGTCGACCTGGTGCTGCTGATGAGCGTCGACCCCGGCTTCGGCGGACAGCGGTTCATCCCCGGGAGCGTGGACAAGACGGCCCGGATGCGCCGGCTGCTCGACGAGCGGGGGCTGGGACACATCCCCATCTCCGTCGACGGCGGGGTCGGTGAGGGCAGCATCGGCCCGCTCGCCCGGGCGGGGGCGTCGATCGCCGTCGCCGGCTCGTCCGTCTTCGGCCCGGGCCCGGGCGCCGCCCACCCCGGGCGGCGCAGCGTGGCCGAGAACCTGGCCCGCCTGCGGGCGGCCGCCGCCCGCGGCGGGCGCTAGCTCAGCCGACGGCCAGGGTCGTCCGCAGGCTGTGGCTCTCGCCCGGCTCGAGGGTGACCGAGTCCTGAAGGGTGTTGACCGCCTCGACGCAGACGAAGCGCCGGTAGTCGTCGTCCTCCAGGTCGGGCACGGCCCGGGCGCGGTCGATCCAGGGGTTCCACACCACGGTGGTGCGGCTGCCGCCCTTGGAGACCACCAGACGCCGCCCCAGGGCCGGATCGTCCACCGTCACCGGCCCGGCGGTGTCCAGGTAGATCCGGTCCGTCTCGGCGCTGATGGTGATCGCCCCCTGCTGGTCGCGCGTGTCGCCGCCGCCGGCCTTGTCGATGTACCGCGTGTCCTCCAGGCCGGTCAGGCTGATCCGGGTCGCGTCGCCGACGGCGAGGTAGGAGTGCAACGCGCCGGAGCAGACCAGGGGCGGGTCCGCCTCGTCGCCGGTGTGCTCCGCCTCCAGGGTCACGTCGAGGTCGGCGCCGAGGCGGACGGTGAGGCGCACCGCGAAGTAGTAGGGCCAGATCCGGCGGGTCTCGTCGCTGTCCGTCAGGCGCAGGGCGAGCAGGGTGTAGGGGGCCTCGCCCGCCGGGGCGTCCGGACCGTCGTGCTCGACCGTCTCCGTCTCCTCGACCGACCACAGGAGGCTGCGCACGAAGCCGTGGCTGGGCAGGGTGGGGTCGGAGGGGTGGGGACCGAACCAGGGCCAGCAGACGGGGATGCCGCCGCGGATGGGCTTCCCCGGCTCGTGGGCGCTGTTGGGGCTGACGAAGAGCACCGGGGCGCCCCCCGCCGGCTGATAGCCGGTCACCGTCGCTCCCAGCAGGGAGACGCTGGCGGCTGCCCCGTCGCCGCCGGGGCGGCGCAGCTCGGCCTGGGGGATGCCGCCTGGCCCGGCGACGAAGCGCACCGTCTGGCCGATGCCGTAGCGTTCGTTCAGGTCGCTCAGGGTGGCCCGCAGCTCGCCGGCGTCGCCGGGGGCGCCCTGAGCCGGGTCGGACGAGTCCGCAGCCGTCACGCGGGGTGTCTCCCTTCGATTGGGGGTGCGATCGGAGCGTGCTCCGTCAGGAGGGTACACAGCGCCCGCCCGGCGGGGCGAGGCGCGCCGCGGGCCGCGCCGCGGGCGGAGTGGCGGTGCCGTTCATCTGGTGGTAACAGCGCCCCGGTACAGTTGCCGCAGGAGGGCGCGGCCGCCGGTCAGGGTGACCGGCGCCGGCGCCCGCAGGAGGCCCGCAGGAGGTGACCGGTGGCCACCACGACCGCAGCCGCAACCGCAGCCGCCGCCGCCGCCGCAGCCGGGAAGGCGCCGGCCGGCCCCGGGCGGGCTCCCGCCGGGCGGGTCTGGCGGGTCGTCGCCGAAGGGGACGCCTTCGCCGTCTACTGCGGTGCCCGGCGGCTGGCCTGGGGGCTGCGCACCCGGGAGGCCGCCGCGCGCTGGGTGGTGCGCCTCGGCGGCGCCCTGCCGCTCGACCCGGGGGCGGCGAAGCGGGGCGCCGCCCGGGTGTGGTGGGACGGGGGCGACCGGTGAGCGGGGGCGACCGGCTGACCCCGGCGGAGCTGGCGGCCGCCTGCACCTGGGAGGCCCTCCCCCGGTCGGCGGCCTACGATCCGGACTGGATGCTCCGCAACCTGATGGGACCGAACGCCGTCTGGCTGACCGAGGCGCTGATCGGGGCGATGCACCTGCGCCCGGGGATGCGCGTGCTCGACCTCGGCTGCGGCCGGGCGATCAGCTCCGTCTTCCTGGCCCGGGAGCTCGACGTCCAGGTCTGGGCGACGGATCTGTGGATCGGGGCGAGCGAGAACTGGGCCCGAATCCGGGAAGCGGGCGAGGAGCGGCGCGTCTTCCCGGTGCACGCCGAGGCCCACGCTCTGCCCTACGCCGACGGCTTCTTCGACGCCATGGTCAGCCTCGACGCCTACCACTACTTCGGCACGGACGACCTCTACCTCGCCGCCGTCTCCCGCCTCGTGCGCGAGGGGGGCGAGCTGGGGATCGTCGTCCCCGGCCTGCTCCAGGAGCCGGAGGGGGCGCTGCCGGCCCACCTCGCGCCGTTCTGGGAGCCGGACTTCTGGAGCTTCCACAGCCCCGCCTGGTGGCGCCGGCACTGGGAGCGCAGCGGGCGGGTGACCGTGACGGCGGCGGACAGCGTGCCGGACGGCTGGCGGCTGTGGCTCACCTGGCTGGAGGTGGCCGCCCGGCAGGGGTACCCCAGCAGCGAGCGGGAGGCGGAGATGCTGCGGACGGACGGCGGACGCAGCCTGGGATTCACCCGCCTGGTCGCCCGCCGCCGCTAGCGCCGCCGCGAGGGCCGCCGCCGCGTCCCGGGGGCGATCAGTCGTAGACCACCTCGCCCGTCTTGTGGGCGTTGATCCAGTCCCAGTCCAGGTCGACGCCGAGCCCCGGGCCGTCCGGCACGTCGACGCAGCCCTGCTCGTCCACCGCCTCCAGCAGGTCCGTCCAGCGCGGGTCGGCGTAGACGGGGGGGCGGTTGTCGGACACCATGGGGTGGACGAGCCCCAGCTCGAACCAGTTGCTGTTGCGCAGGGCGGCCATGCAGTGCCGGTGGGCCAGGCTGGGCCCGTGCAGCTCGACGTCCAGGCCGTGCGCCTCGGCCAGATGGGCCAGCTTCATCACCCCGGTGATCCCGCCGTCGACGCCGGAGTTGGCGCGGACGTAGTCGGTCGCCCCGGCGCCGATCAGGTCCGCTTTCGGCTCCAGGCCGCGGACGTGCTCGCCCATCAGCAACGGGGTCTTGATGAAGTCCTTGAGGCGGACGTGGGCGTACTGCGAGATGCCCCCGCCGCGGAAGGCGTCCTCGTACCAGAAGAAGCCGGCCTCGTCGCAGGCCCGCCCGACGCGCAGCACCTGGTCGAAGGTGGCGAAGGCCCCGGCGGGGTCGAGCATCAGGGCCATCCCGTCCCCGACCTCGCGGCGCACGGCGAGCACCGTCTCCACCTCACGCTCGATGGGCGCCCCGATCCAGCCGTGGACCTTGAACGCCGGGTAGCCGTACTCGTCGCGGCAGCGCCGGGCGAAAGCGGCGTAGTCCTCCGGCCGGGAGAGCCCCCCGTTCTCGTCGCCGTGGTAGGTGGAGGCGTAGCAGGGCAGCTTGCGCCGCCAGCTACCGAGCAGCTCGTGGATGGGGGCGCCGTAGAGCTTGCCGGCGATGTCCCAGAGGGCCACGTCCACGGCGCCGGGAGGGGCGTTCAGCCGCCCGCGCTGGGCGCGCTTGAGGTCGTGCCAGATGGCGTCCCGCTGCAGCGGGTTGCGGTGCAGCAGGTAGCGCGCCGCCCGGGCGTCGCAGTCGCCGGGCACCTCCCCCGCGACGCCGGCGTCGGTCTCCACGGTCAGGATGCTGCCGGACTGCGGCAGCACCGATCCCGGCTGGTAGACCAGGTCGAAGCCCAGCCGCTCCTCGTAGCCCAGGTCCCGCACCTCGTGGGCGAAGTGGGTCACCCGGATGCGCGTGATGCCGATCGCTCTGGCCACTGTTCCCCCGTGCCTCCCGCACCGTCAGGCTGCCGGCGCGCCGCCGCCGCGGGGCGCGCTCACCGGAGCGCATTATCGGCGATCGGAGCGGGGTCGTGACAACCGCCCGCGGACGTGCTACTGTTCCCTACGCATGGTAGTATTCACCACGATTGCTGGTGATAATCATCACTTTTCGTGGTGATTGTGGCGCTTGCGCAGCAGGGGAGCGGAGACGATGCAGGCAGAACGGGCCCGGATTCTGGAGATGCTGGCGGCGGGGACGATCACGGTCGACCAGGCGACGTTGCTGCTCGACGCCATCGCCTGGGGGGGCCCGGCGGAGGCGCCGGCCCGGCCGGCGGCCGCCGGCGCCGGGCCGGGCGAGTCGTGGGCC
>DATLLM010000661.1:0-2966 GCA_035537855.1 Chloroflexota bacterium
ACCCCCGGCTGCCCCCACTGCGGCGCCCCCGCCGAGCAGATGAACAAGCTCATGTCCCGCGTTGCGGTGATGAAGAGCGAGGAATCGCGCCTGGACAGTCTGGCCGATCCCGGCCAGTTCGGGGACGTGGACGAGAACGACCCGCGCAGCGTCGCCCGCTGGGCGCGCAAGCTCGGCGAGCAACTGGGCGACGACCTGCCCGCGGACTACGGGGAGATGGTCGACCAGATCGAGAGCGGGGACGGGCCGGACGACGAAGGAGGCGCCGTCGGGGACGGCGCCTCCCTGGGTAGCCTGGACGACTGAGCGCCGGGCGGCGGCGCCGGACGGGCGCCGCCGGCGGGCCGGCCGCGCTACGCGGCGGCGCCGACGGCGCTGTCGATCTGCTGCTTCAGCTTGGACTTGGGCTGCACGCCGACGATCCGGGCGACCTCGTTCCCGCCCCGGAACAGGAGCAGGGTGGGGATGGCCATCACGCCGTACTTCATCGCCGTGCGCTGGTTGTCGTCCGTGTTCAGCTTGGCGAAGCCGACCTTGCCCTCGTACTCCTCGGCCAGCTGCTCGACGACCGGGGCGACCGCACGGCACGGGCCGCACCAGGGGGCCCAGAAGTCGACCAGCACCGGCTGATCGGCCTTGATCACCTTGGAGTCGAAATCGCCGTCGGTCACTTCAAACGGATGGGTTGCCATGACTCTGCTTTCCTCTTTATGTGGAGGCCGCTCGACCGAGCCCCCCCAGACTTCACTGTAGCAAAGACGTCTAGCCCTATCCCCCGGTCCCCCAGGTCGCCGCATGACCTGTCAAGAACCGTGCCGGTGGGCGCTCAGGCGCTCAAGGACTGGGCGACGGCGTCGACCGCCTGCTGGGCGTCTCCGGGGCGCAGCGGCCCGTCCGGGAGGGGCAGGTAGACCGCCCGCCGCCCCCGCCGGGCGAGCCACTCGGCGACGACGTGCATCTGGTCGAGCTCGTCGTGGTCGATCTCCAGCCGGCGCCGGGTGGGGTAGTGGGTCAGGACGAACCGCTCCAGGGCGCCGCGCTCGTCGCCGTCGAGCGCGGCCGAGACGGTGAGCTGCCCCCGCAGCCGGGCGGCGGAGAAGGCCAGCACCTCCGCCCGCTCGCCGTTCGCCTGGCGGACGACCACCAGGAAGTTCAGCGTGCCGGTGGCGGAGCGCAGGTGGCCCCGCTTGCTCTGCAGGCTGTGCAGGGCCTGGATGATCTGGTGCAGCTCCCCCGCCTGCTCGAAGCGCAGGGACTCGGCGGCGCCGTCCCGCTCCCGCTGCAGGCGCCGGATCAGGCGACCGATGTCCCCGCGCAGCAGCTGCCCGGCGGAGCGTACGCCGGCGGCGTACCCCGCCTGATCGACCCGCCCGAGGCACGGCGCGCTGCAGCGCCGCACCTGAGCGTAGAAGCAGCCCTGCCCTTCGGCCGGCTTCGGCAGCGGCCCGGTGCAGCGCCTGAGCTGGAAGAGGCGGTTGACGAACTCCAGCGTCTGCTCGGCCGAGCGCTTGCCCCAGAACGGCCCGTAGTAGGTCCCCCCGTCCCCGCTGACCCCGTCGCACAGCTCGAGGTAGGGGTAGGCGGTGTCCGGGACGAAGCGCAGGAAGGTGTAGTGGGGGTACTCCCGGCCCATCACGTTGTACGGGGGCAGGTGGGCCTTGATCAGCTGGCTCTCCAGGATCAGGGCCTCCACCTCGGAGCCGACGGTGAGCCACTCCACCTCCGCCGCGTGGGAGACCATCGCCCGCGTCTTGCGGTCGAGCCGGGAGGCGGGCACGAAGTACGAGGCCAGGCGCTGGCGCAGGGCGACGGACTTGCCGACGTACAAGATCTCATCCTCCGCGTTGCGGAAGATGTAGCAGCCGGGCGCCAGCGGCGCCTTGCGCACGGCGGCGCGACTCGCCCGCAGCCGGCCGGTCGCCTGGACCGCCACCGCCGGCGGCGGGGCCAGGGTGGACGGGGGGAGGGCGATCTCGACCGGCCGGGCGATCGTTCCCTGCAGCGGTGTCATTGACGGACGCTTCGGGCGGCCCGCCGGCAGCGGGCTGCCGGCGGGCTGCCGGCGGGGGCCACGGGCGGAGCGAGTCTACGCCCCGCCGGGGCTGCGGACAAGACGTTTGAGTCCGCCGCGGCCGCACTTTTCGGCCGCAGCCGGACAGGAGCAGCGGGGCGGCCAGAAAGCGTACAAACGGTATACAGCGCTGCTTGACAGCCGTTATATTCTGGAGCGGAACCAGCACCATGATCGGCGACGTACACGGTCAGGGGGACGCGACGCTGATGCGTCTGGCCCTGGAAGAGGCCCAGGTCGCCGTCGAGGCCGGGGATGTCCCCGTGGGCGCCGTCGCCGTGCTCGCCGGGGCGGTCGTGGGGCGCCAGCACAACCGCAAAGAGGACCTGGTCGACCCCACCGCCCACGCCGAGATTCTGTTGCTGCGGGAGGTGGCCAGCCGCCTCGGCCGCTGGCGCCTCCCGGACGTGACCGTCTACTGCACGATGGAGCCCTGCCCGATGTGCGCCGGGGCGATGGTGCAGGCCCGCATCGGGCGCCTCGTCTACGCCGTCGACGACCCCCGCGCCGGGGCCGCCGGCTCGGTGTTCAACGTCGTGCAGTCCGCCGCCCTGAACCACCAGGTGCAGGTCACCCGCGGCGTCCTGGCGAGCGAGGCCCAGGCGCAGCTGGCCGAGTTCTTCGCCGAGCTGCGCCAGCGCCAGCGGAATCTGGAGAAGGGCCTGGCCGGCAGCTCCGTCTCCTCGAGCTAGCCGCCCGCGGGCGGCCGGTCTTCGGGTACACTTGAGGCGCGCCGCCGTCCGTCGGCACGGTCCGCCGCCGGCGCGGCGTATCCCGGTCGGGCGCGCACCGGGAGGGGTGTCCGAGTGGTTGAAGGAGCTCGTCTCGAAAACGAGTGGGCGCCGAAAGCGTCTCGTGGGTTCGAATCCCACCCCCTCCGCCCCCTGACCCGGGC
>DATLLM010000662.1:0-3699 GCA_035537855.1 Chloroflexota bacterium
GGCCGCGAGCGCCGGCAGGGCCACCACCGCCGCGCCGCCGGCCCCCACCAGCAGGGCCCGCCGCGACCGTCTGCTCCGCACCCGCTCGCGCATGCCGTCCCCCTCGCCGTCCGGCCCTCCGGCCCGCCTGCGTTTCGGCCCCCGCGGCGCAGTGTATCGCCGCCGCCGGCGAAGCGGTACCGGCCGCCGCTGCACCGCCCGTCGAGCCGCCGATCGCTCCCGGAGGGCTACGTCGCGGGGGCAGCCGCGGGCGCCGCCGCGCCGGGCGGGGTGACCCACTGCACCAGCTGGTAGACCACCCCGTTGGGGTCGGTCACCTGGAAGTAGCGCTCGCCCCAGGGCTCGGTCTCGAGCGGGGTGGTGATCGCCACCCCCGCCGCCCGCAGGCGTTCGTACTCGGCGTCCACGTCCTCGACCACGAACGCCACCAGCAGGCCGTCGGCCGCCCGCCCCCGCAGCCGCTCGGGCTTGAAGCTGGGCAGCCCGGTGCGCAGGAAGATCAGGTTGAAGCCGGCGTCCGGCCGGGACAGGGAGACGAAGCCGTCGGCGCTCATCTCCTCGCCGAAGCCGAGGTGCTGCGTGACGAACGCCGCCGCGGCGGCGACGTCGGCGACGTTCAGCGAGAGGGCCGAGGCGGTGATCTTCATCGACAGAATCCTCCTGCGCGCGGCGACTGCGCCCCGCCCGCGGCGCCCGCTACGAGCGTGGCGGGCCCCCGTCCGGCGCCGGGTCGAACACCACCGGCAGGTGGCGCACGCCGTACACGATGCCGCTCTCCACCACCGGCAGCGGGCCGTCCCCCGCGCGCCGCAGCCCGCTGGTGCGGGCCAGCAGCGCGGTCAGGGCGATCCGCGCCTCGAGCCGGGCGAGGGGCGCGCCGAGGCAGAAGTGTACGCCGGAGCCGAAAGCGATGTGGCGGTTCGGCGTCCGCTGCGGGTCGAAGCGGTCGGGGTCCCGGAACACCTCCCCGTCGCGGTTGGCCGAGCCGATCCAGGCCAGCACGCGCTGCCCGGCGCGCAGCTCCTGCCCGCCGAGCGTGGCGTCCCGGGCGACGGTGCGGAACATGGACTGCACCGGCGAGCGGAAGCGCAGCACCTCCTCGAGCGCCCCGGGCAGCAGCGCCGGATCGGCCCGCACGGCCGCCAGGGCCGGGGGGGACTCGTCGAAGCAGAGCACGGCGTTGCCGATCAGGTTGGTCGTCGTCTCGTTGCCGGCGATCAGCAGCAGCACGCAGAAGCCGAGCAGCTCCGCCGTCGACAGCCCCTCCCCGTCGATCCGGGCCGCGATCAGCCCGCTGATCAGGTCGTCCTCCGGCTGCGCCCGGCGCCGCGCGATCAGCCCGCCGAAGTAGCCGGCCATCTCGGCGTGGGCCTGCCCGGCGGTGACCGCCGGCGCCGCGCCCACTCCGGCGCTCGCCCCGGTGACGACCGCGTCCGACCAGGCCTTGAAGCGGTCGCGCTCCTCAGGCGGGATGCCCAGCAGCTGGGCGATCACGATCACCGGCAGGGGGTAGGCCAGGTCCTCGATCACGTCCATCCGCCCCGACTCCGCCACCCGGTCGAGCAGCTCGCCGACCACCGCCTCGATGCGCGGCGCCAGGTTCGCGATCGCCCGCGGGGTGAAGGCCTGGCTGACCAGGGCCCGCAGCTGCCGGTGGCGCGGCGGATCGGTGCCGATCAGACTCGCCTGCAGCGGGGTGCGACCCTCCCGGCCGCCCGGGCCGCCCGGGCCGCCTGTGGGGGGCCCGCCCAGGCTCGCCTGGGAGGAGAAGGTGGCGTGCTCGGAGAGCACCCGCTGCACGTCGGCGTAGCCGAAGGCGTGCCAGCTGTCGTGCTCCGGGCGGTAGCGCACCGGGCCGGCCGCGCGCATGGCCCGGTACCAGGGGAACGGATCGGCCGGATCGCGCCGCATCGGGGGCATCGTGGGCTCAGCCGACTCCGCTCGGGTCATCGCGTCCCCACCTCACCCTGATGGTATCGTCCCCGCCCATGAGCGATCGCAGCGCCACCGCCACCACCCGCCCCAACATCGTCCTCATCCTGGCGGACGATATGGGCTACTCGGACATCGGCTGCTTCGGCTCCGAGATCAGCACCCCGAACCTGGACGCCCTCGCCGCCGGGGGCCTGCGGGTGACCCAGATGTACAACGGGGCCCGCTGCTGCCCCACCCGGGCCGCCCTGCTCACCGGGCTCTACGCCCACCAGGCCGGCATCGGGCACATGGTGCGCGACCTGGGCGCCCCCGGCTACCAGGGCTACCTCAACGACCGCTGCGTCACCATCGCCGAGGCCCTGCGCCCCGCCGGCTACCGCACCTTCATGTCCGGCAAGTGGCACGTCGGCGGCCAGTGGAGCATCCACCCCCAGGAGTGGCGCCCCGGGGAGCCCGGCTACCCCACCCCCCTGCAGCGCGGCTTCGACCACTTCTTCGGCACCCTCGCCGGCGCCGGCAGCTACTACAACCCCCACACCCTGATGCGCGACGCGGCGTTCGTCGACCCCGAGCCCCCCGAAGGCGAGGACGGATTCTTCTACACCGACGCCATCGGGGCCAACGCCGCCGCCGAGATCGACCGCCTCGCCGCCGGCGGCGAGGCGGGGACGGGGACGGCGGACGCGGCGCCGTTCTTCGTCTACGCCGCCTTCACCTCCCCCCACTGGCCCCTGCACGCCCTGCCCGAGGACATCGCCCGCTACCGCGGCCGCTACCGCGGCGGCTGGGACGCCCTGCGCCGGGAGCGCTACGCCCGCCTCCAGGAGCTGGGCCTCATCCGGGGGGACTGGGACCTCTCCCCGCGGGACGCCCAGGCCCCCCCCTGGGACGGCCTCGCTCCCGAGCGCCAGGACTGGGAAGACGCCCGCATGGCCGTCTACGCCGCCCAGATCGAGCGCATGGACCGCAGCATCGGGCGCATCCTGGACGCCCTGCGGCGCAACGGCCAGCTCGAGAACACCCTGATCATGTTCCTCTCGGACAACGGTGGCTGCGCCGAGCTCCTGCGCGAGGACGGCCCCCACGCCTCCGCGCCGCCCCTGACCCGGGACGGGCGCCCCGTGCGCATCGGCAACACGCCCGGCGTCCTCCCCGGCCCGGACGACACCTACCTCAGCTACGACCTCCCCTGGGCGAACGCGAGCAACACGCCCTTCCGGCTCTACAAGCACTGGGTCCACGAGGGCGGCATCGCCACCCCCTTCGTCGTCCACTGGCCGGCCGCCGTGCCCGCCGGGGGGATCAGCCACACCCCCTGCCACCTGATCGACGTCCTCCCCACCTGCCTCGCCGCCGCCGGCGCCGCCCACCCCAGCGGCGCGGACGCCGCCCTCCTCTCGCCGGAAGGCGAGAGTCTGCTGCCCCTCTTCGCCGGGGACCTGGACTGGCAGCGCCAGCGCCCCATCTTCTGGGAGCACGAGGGCAACCGGGCGGTGCGCGACGGACGCTGGAAGCTGGTCTCCCGCCACCCCGGCGATTGGGAGCTCTACGACCTGGCCCGCGACCGCACCGAGCTGCACGACCTGACCGCCACCGCCCCCGAGCAGGCGGCGGCGATGCGCGCCGCCCACGCGGCCTGGGCCGCCCGCTGCGGCGTCCTCCCCTGGGAGGAGATCCGCCCCGGCGCGCCCGCCCGGGCCTGAGCGGGGCCCGCGCTGCCCCACCGGAGGGCCACCGGAGGGCCACCGGAGGGCCACCGGAGGG
>DATLLM010000663.1:0-2821 GCA_035537855.1 Chloroflexota bacterium
GCTGCCCGACGACGCCCTGGCCGGCGACGGCGCACGTCTCGTCGAGCCGGAGCGCGGCCTTGCGGACGCCGTGCAGCGCGACGCTGCCCAGGACGGCGAACGCCGCCTGCTCGTCGGCGACCCCGTCCGGCACGACCGCGATCCACTCCGCCCCCCGCCGGCGTCCCGGCCGGGGCGCCGCCTCCGCCCCGATCGGCGGCGCCGGCTCGAGATCGAGCAGCACGTGGCTGGCGTGCGTCCGCTGCGTCGCCACCCGGTCGCCGGCCCGCACCTCCGCGACGGCGGCGCCGATCCGCTCGACCACCCCGACGTGCGAGTAGCCCGGGTAGACGGGGTAGGGCGGGTCCCGCCGGACGACGTCCTCCCCGACGTAGGCCTTGAGCTCCGTCCCGGCGCTGACCAGCGTCCGCGTCGCCCGGACCAGCACCTGCCGCGGCCCCGGCTCGGGCACCTCGAACGGCTCGAGGGCGACCCGGCGCGGCCCGACGAAGACGATCCGTTTCGCTGCGATCACCACGGCGTCGCCTCCCGACCTCCGGGTCGTCCGCCGAGCCCGGCGGCGCGGCGCGGTCGCACCGCCCGGGTCATTCCGGGCCAGCCGCCCCCGTCAGCGCCTTCTGGTCGCGGGCGCGCTCGCCCTCGGCGGCGTCGTCGGCGGCGACGGCGGCCAGGATCCCCTTGAGGTAGCGGAGGTCCTCCGTCGCGGCGACGTTGGGGTCGCCGGTGCCGGACCACTCGATGGTGTAGGGGCCGTCGAAGCCCTGGTGGACGAGGGCGGCGACGACGGCGTAGTAGTCCACCTCGCCCTGGGGCAGGCGCCAGTTGTAGTCGATCCCGACGGTCAGGTAGGGCGCCTTGCGGGCGTTCTTGACGTGGGCGTAGGCGATCCGCTGCCCGAGGATGCCGGCGCCTTCCACCGCGGGCTCGGCGTGGGGCACGCCGAGCATGTTGCCGGCGTCGAGGTTGGCCCGCACCGCCGGGGAGTCGATCGCGTCCACCAGGCGCCGGGCGGTCGCCGCCGTGTCGTGGATGGTGTTCATGTGCACCTCGAGGGTGAGCAGGAGGCCGGCGCGGCGGGCGACCTCCGCCAGCTGCCGGTAGGCCTCCACCGCCCGCTCGTAGTGGGCGTCGCTCGCCGCGGCCGAGCCGTTCTTGCCCCAGTCCTGCTTGACGAACTCGGTGGGGCCGGTGATCAGGGCCCCGGCGAAGCCGTTCATGATCCGGAAGCCGTAGTCCGGCAGGCGGGCGATCACCTCCGAGAGCCAGGCCACGCGCCGCCGGCGCTCCTCCGGGTCGTCCCCGATGACGTGGCTGTGCAGGTTGATCGCCGGGACGGGGATCCCGACCCCGCGGCTGACGCGGCGCACGTCCTCCAGGTCCTCCCAGAGGTGGTCGAGGCGGAAGTGGCCGGCGAACAGCTCCAGGCCGTCGTAGCCGTTCTCCCTGGCGCGGCGGGCGGCCCGCTCGAAGCTGTAGCGGCGGAAGATGAAGCTGTGCTGGTAGATCTCCGGCATCCTGCGGCCTCCTCGATCGGGTGTGGGGTGGGGTACAGGGCTTCGGCTGGGGCGAGGCGCGCCCGGCGGACTAGCAGACGCACCCCCCCTGCTGGAGGAGCTGCGTCGCCCGCGTCTGCAGCTGCTGGAGGGCGTCGCGCACCCCTTGCTGGTTCTGGGTCATCGCCGCCCAGCGGTCCCGCCACTCGGCGTCCAGCTCGGCCTGCATCGCGATCTGGGGCACCGTGCGGGTCAGCTTGAGCGAGGCCTCGTACACGGACAGGTCCTCGTAGGACACGCCCAGGGCCGGGGCGGCGGCCTTCCGCGGCTGGTAGCGGGCGCCGCCGAGCTTGACGATCTGGGGCTCGACGTCCTTGCTCAGCAGGTGCTTGTAGAAGAGCCAGGTGGCGTCGAGCGACCTCCCGCCCTTGCCGAGGTAGTTGGCGTTGTTCTGCAGGGGCACGGGGCGCCCGGCGGGCCCCTTGGGGAGCATCGTCGTCTCGAACTTCGCCCCGGCCTGGCGGGCCGGCGACTCGTCGACCGCCCGGATGTACCAGGTGCTGGTGAGGTACATGGCCAGCGTGCCCCGGGTGAAGTCGCCCCCGCCGGCGACGCGGTGCTTGGCCACCAGGTCGACCATCGCCTGGGTGGCCGTGGCGAAGGCGGGGGTGTCCATCGTCGCCCTGGTGATTCCCGTGTCGAACCAGTCCGCCCCCCAAGCGTAGAGGGAGTGGGAGAAGTAGTCCGGGCGGTTGAACAGGGAGTTGAAGCCGTAGACGGCCACCTGGTCGCCGTCCCGGCGGGTGACCCGGGTGGCCACGTCCTGCAGGGCGTCCCACGTCCACTTCCCCTCCTTCTCCAGCTGCTTCGGGGACGGGGCGCCGGCCTGGGCCAGGAGGTCGGCGTTGTACCAGATCTCCCCGCCGACCATGAACCAGGCGATGCCGTAGGTCTGCCCCTTGAGGGTCTGCACGGCGGCCGGGAGGAAGTCGCCCACGGCGAGGTCGCGGTCCTTCTGGAGGTAGGGGTTGAGGGGCTGCAGGATGCCCGCCTTCAGGAACGGGGAGAGGAACGTCTGGTGCCCGTACAGCATGTCGAAGGCGTCGCCGGCGGCGAAGGTGGCGATCGCCTTCTCGATGTGCGGCGTCCCCGTCGGCCCGGGGCTGACCTCCAGCGTGTGCTGGGGGTACTTCGCCTTGAACGAGGCGAAGATCTCCCCCCAGGACTGCTGCCACACCTGCTGCCCGGTGTCGACGTGCTGGTACTTTATCGTCGCCGGCTGCACCACCGCCGTGGCGGCCGGCCCGGCCGCCACGGCGGTGGTGCAG
>DATLLM010000664.1:0-3978 GCA_035537855.1 Chloroflexota bacterium
CCGCCGCCGCCGGCCGCGGACGAGAACATGGACGCCAAGCTCCTGCAGCTCCGGCAGCTTGGGGAGCTAAGAGCCCAGGGCATCCTCACCGAAGCGGAGTTCGAGGCCCAGAAGCGCGCGATCCTCGGCGGCTGACCGGGCCGGGGGAGGTGCGGGCGTGATGACCAAGGTCGTGCGGCGCATCCTGGCCAGCAGCCGCTACTTCATCGTGGTGGCCGTCCTCGGGTCGTTCGCCGCCTCGGCCACCGCCCTGGTCTTCGGCGGCCTGGCCACGGTCGGGGTCATCCTGCAGGCCTTCGGCGGCGGCGACCTCCTCCAGAAGGGCGCGGTCAAGGTGCTGCAGGCCGAGCTGGTGACGATCATCGACCTGTTCCTGCTGGGCACCGTGATCTACATCATCGCCGTCGGCCTGTACGAGCTGTTCGTCGACCCCGGGCTGCCCATGCCGGGGTGGCTGCGCATCACCACCCTGGACGACCTCAAGGAGCGCCTGCTGGGGGTGGTGGCGGTGCTGCTGGCGGTGACCTTCCTGGGCAGCGCCGTGACCTGGGACGGCAGCACCGACATCCTGGCCTTCGGCCTGGCGATCGGGGCGGTGATGGGGGTGGTCTCCCTGACCATCACGCTGATGGCCCGGGCCCACGCGGCGCCCGGCGCCCACGCGCCGCCGGCCGCCTCGCCGAACTCCGCCGCGCCGACCGCCCCGGTCGGCCGGACGGGCCAGCCGGAGGACGTTTGACGGCTACCGCTCAGGGCAAGCCCGACGTGTGATGGCGGTTCGTGCTGCCCCTGCTGCTGGCCGTCTTGTGCATGGCCGTCCGCGTCATCGGCGCGGTCGCCGGCCAGTGACGGGCGGCGGGACGGCGGCGCGGGAGACACGGAATCAAAGGAGCGATGACGATGGCCACGGAGACGCCGCGCTACGGCGTTCATTCGGAGGTCGGCCGGCTGCGCACGGTCATGGTCTGCCGGCCGGGACTGGCGCACCTGCGCCTCACGCCGGACAACTGCCACGATCTGCTCTTCGACGACGTGATCTGGGTCCACGAGGCCCAGGCCGAGCACTACAACTTCTGCCAGCTGATGCGCGAGCGGGGCGTCGAGGTGCTGGAGATGCACGAGCTGCTGGCGACGGCGCTCGAGGACCCCCAGGCCCGCGCCTGGGTGCTCGACCGCAAGATCAACCCCAACACGGTGGCCCTGCTCGGCCTGGACGAGGTGCGCGCCTGGCTGGACGGGCTGCCGGCCGCCGAGCTGGCCGAGCGCCTCATCGGCGGGATCGCCAACAGCGAGATCCCCGTCGCGCCCTACACGACGACCCTGCGCGAGCACATGGAACCGCTGCGCTTCGTCGTGCCCCCGCTGCCGAACACCCTGTTCACCCGCGACACCACCTGCTGGATCTACGGCGGCGTCACCCTCAACCCGATGTACTGGCCGGCCCGGCGGCAGGAGACCCTGCTGACCACGGCGATCTACACGTTCCACCCCAAGTTCAAGGACGCCGGCGTCCGGGTCTGGTTCGGCGATCCCGACGCCGACCACGGGGCGGCGACGGTCGAGGGCGGCGACGTGATGCCCATCGGCAACGGCGTCGTCCTCGTCGGCATGGGCGAGCGCACCTCCGTGCAGGCGGTGTGCCAGATCGCCCGGGGCCTGTTCGAGGCCGGGGCGGCGGAGCGCGTCGTCGCCTGCGTCTTCCCCAAGAGCCGGGCGGCGATGCACCTGGACACCGTCTTCACCCTGTGCGACCGCGACCTGGCCAACGTCTACCTCGGGGGCGTCGAGCAGATCCGCCCGTTCAGCCTCCGCCCCGGCGAGCGGCCCGGCACCCTGGACATCCGGCGGGACGAGCAGCCGTTCCTGGAGGTCGTCCGGGAGGCGCTGGGCCTCGAGCGCCTGCGGGTCGTCGGCACCGGCGGCGACCCCTTCGAGCAGGAGCGCGAGCAGTGGGACGACGGCAACAACGTGGTGGCGCTCGAGCCGGGGGTGGTGGTGGCCTACAACCGCAACGTGCGCACCAACACCAAGCTCCGTAAGGAAGGAATCGAGGTCATCACCATCGCCGGCTCCGAGCTTGGCCGGGGGCGAGGCGGTGGCCACTGCATGACCTGCCCCATCCTGCGCGACCCCGTGGCGTCCTGACGGCCGTCCGCCGGCGCCCTCGAGGGCGCCGGCCCGGACCGCACCCGGCGCCGTGCGGCGCCGGGTGCGGTCCAGGCCCGATGCCCGTCACCCTGCGCCCCCGCGACGTCGCCGACCTCCGCGACGTCACGCCGGTGGAGCGCGAGGGAGGAAGCGTGGTGGGGATGCGGAGTTCGAGCGGAGTCGCGGCCGCAGTCCGGTAACCGCTACCGGCGCGGTTCGTTCGCTGCCCAGACGACGAGGAGGCGCCCCATGGGCGAGGTGATCGGCATCCCCATCGCGAGCGAGCGGCGCGCGGTCGCGGTGCTCGCGGCCCTGCGCCGGCTCGAGGCCGAGTACGCGTGCCGGGACGACGCCCCCGGGCCGCCGGCGGCCGCGGACGAGGCGCCCCGCGCCCCCGCCGTCGCGCGACGGCGGGGGCGGCTGTGCCTCGCCGGCGCCGCGTTCGCCGCGGCCGCGCTGAGCGCCTCGCCGGCGGGCGCGGCCCTGCTCGGCCGGCTCTCCTCCCTGGTCGCGCCCGCCGGGGGCGAGCCCGCGCTGCTGCTGGGCGCCGCCGTTGGCGGCCTGCTGCTGGCCGCCGCGGCCGCCGCGCGCCTGCTGCGCCGCCGGCGCGCGCCGGCCGGATCGGTGGTGACGTGGCTGGTGGCGTACACCATCCGCGACACCACCGCTGCGGGCGCGCGCCGGGTGCGGTCGTCGATCCACGAAGTCAGGCTCCCGGCCGAGGCCGAGGGGCGGCTGCAGGCGATCCTGGCCCGCGCCGACGCCACGGCGGCCCGGTGACGGCGCCGCCGGCGGAGCGCCGAGCATGACCGGAGTGACGTCCTCGGCGTGGTCGACGTCCAGGGGGCGCTCCGTCCTCTAGCGGAGGTGCGCGGCCGCCGTGGGGGGCACGGCGACGGTCACCGGCGCGCTGTGCATCTACCTCCTGGTGGGGCTGGCCTTCGCCTTGGTGTCCGCCCCGACGACGGCGCTCGGCGGGGGCCCGTTCTTCGCCACGGCGGACGCCGCCCGCGCCGTCGACCACCTCTCCGTCAGCTTCGTCACCCTGACCACCGTCGGCTACGGCGACCTCGCGGCGCGCGGCGACGGGGGCCGTCTGCTGGCGGTGACCGAGGCCCTGCTCGGGAGCTGTACCTGGTGACGGTGGTGGCGCTGCTGGTGGCCAACGTCGGGGGGCGGCGCCCGCGACACCGGGCCGTCCGTGAGTCCGAGATCGAGTCCTGACCGCCTCCTCCCCGCCCGGCCACCCGGCCACCCGGGCGGGGAGGCTGCCGGCCCGGCTCAGGCCGGGACCGGCGCCGCGGGGACCGGGGCCGCCGCCGGGACGGGCGCGTCGCTGCGGCGCCGGCGGAGCACGAACTTGATCACCTCGTCCACCACGAGCACGGACGCGGCGACGACGATCGCCAGGAGCCACTGGTCGCCGCTCAGCGGCGTCGTCCCGAGGATGCGCTGGAGGAACCCCAGCTCGGTCGACAGGACGGTCAGCAGCAGGGCCAGCCCGTAGAGGCCCACCTGGCGCCGATCGGCCAGCAGCTCGCTGGAGAGCGCGGTCTGCGTCTCGTCCCGGCTGCTCACCCCGGCGAAGATGTTGTACAGCGAGAAGACCGTCGCCCCCATGGAGGCCGCCAGCACGGCCGAGACCGAGCCGAAGGAGGCCTCGACGAGCAGGGTGCCGGCCGCCATGATGACCCCCAGCAGCACGATGCGCATCCACTGCGCCCGCGAGAGCACCGGCTGCTGGAGGGGGCGTGGCTTGCGCTCCATCAGCCCGGGCGACGGCTTGTCGAAGCCCAGGGCGATGGCGATGGGCACGGTGATGGCGAAGTT
>DATLLM010000665.1:0-6312 GCA_035537855.1 Chloroflexota bacterium
TCGGCGTGGGCGCCGGCGCGCAGGCGCCTTCCATCACGATCCGTCCGGCGTACTGCGGCAGCTCGGAACGCTTGCTGGTCAGCGTGCGCGACCCGCCCGGCAGGCTCTCGCAGATGGTGATCGGCGTCTCGTCCGGGCCACTGCCGCCGCCTCCCCCGCCGCTGCTGGGGGCGCTCGTCGCCGTCGCGCTCGGCGCAACCGTGGAGGTCGCCGCCGGCGTCGCGCTGGGCACCGGCGTCGCCGTCGCCGTCGCCGGGGGCGGCGTCTCCGTCGGTCCGGGCGGCGGCGGGCCAGGGGGCGTCGTCGCCGTGGCCTCCGGCGTCGCCGTGGCCTCCGGCGTCGCCGTGGCCGTCGTTCCGGGCGGCGTGGTCGGCGTCTCCGTCGCCGTGGCCGTCGGCGGCACGGGCGTGTTGGTCGGTGTGTTCGTCGCCGTCGGCGTCGGCGGCACCGGGGTGTTGGTCGGGGTGTTCGTCGCCGTGGCCGGCGGGGGCACGGGCGTGCTCGTCGGGGTGTTCGTCGCCGTCGCGCTCGGCGTCGGCGTGCTGAAACAGGCGTGCCCGGAGACCTCGCCGGCGCCCGAGCCGGCCCCATTCGGCCAGACGGCCTCGACCCGGATCAGGACGTAGGGACCGGTGATGGTGAAGGACTGGCCGGTGATCGTCCGGACCTCGGGAGCGCCACCGCTCAACGGAGTCAGGAACACCGTGCTCGTCGGCACGCCGGAAGGATGGACGGTCAGCTCAACCTGGTAGACCGCCTGAGCCTGGCCGCCGCTGCCGGTGCAGGTGTAGGTGATCGCGGGCGTGAAGGCGAAGGCCGGGCCGGCGCTGAGCAGGAAGGCCGAGATGGCCACGAACAGGCCGACGAAGCTCAAGCGGGCGGCCTTGAAGGCCGCCCGTATCCCTGATGTGAACAATGTGCCCCCTCTGCAGGCTGATTAGGTTAACGGTTGGTAACAGAAATTGCCATGGTAGCGCACTCGCTAGGACATTTGGCAAGCGCGTGAGAACCGCCTGAGCAGCGCATGAGCTTGACAAGCGCTATGCTTCACCGAACGCGAAGGATTTCATGGACGCGTTCGGCCGCCGTCGTCTGGCGCTCGCCACGGGGTACACCCTGCTCGCGGGGGTGGGGTGGCGGTGGCACCTGCGCGCGGCGCCGGTGGCGCGGGCCCAATCCGATGAGCGCGAGGGCGCGCTCGACGCCGGCCGGGCCGAGGCCGAGCTGCTCGCCCGTCTCAACGCCTGCCGCGCCGCCGTGGCGCAGCCGGCGTTGAGCGCCGACCCGGGCCTGATGACGCTCGCCCGGTGGCGCAGCGAGGGCATGGCGCAGACGCGCGACTTCTCCCACGACATCGGCGGGCGGAACGTCTTCGACGTCATGCGCGAGCGCCGCCTGCCCTTCGCCCGGGCGAGCGAGAACCTGGCCTTCAACAACCTGGAGGCGGCCGGCGCCCTGGACCTGGCCATGGCCGAGCTGCTGGCCAGCCCGGCGCACCGCCAGACCATGCTCGACCCCGGCTTCGACCGCGTCGGCGTCGGCGTCGCCTGCGGCGCCGAGCGCCGCACCTACGTCACCCAGCTGTTCGTGCAGTCGGCCTGAGCCGGCGCGGGGCGCGCCCCGCGCCGGCTCAGGCCGAGGCCCCCGAGTAGCGCCGGACACCGACGCCCCAGAACCAGCGCGAGCCGGCCAGCATCGCCGCCGCCACGGCCAGGGCCAGCAGCAGCGTCCCCGGCGAGAGCCGCCCGGCGATGGCCTCCGCCGGAACGGTGGTGGCGAAGGCCACCGGCACGATGAAGGTCAGCGCCGACCGCAGCCACCAGGGATAGATCCCCACCGGCCAGCGCCCGGCCTGGTACATGCTCTGGAAGATGACCAGCACGTTCTCGACGCGCACGAACCAGAACGCCGTCGTCGCCAGGAAAAAGTAGAAGCTGTAGACGATCACCCCGCCGGCCAGGAGGGCGACGCCGAACGCCAGCGCCTCGCCCGGGCCGACCGCCGTCTGCAGCCGGGACAGGGCGACCCCGAGCACCGCCAGCCCGAGCAGGACGTTGACCAGCTTCCAGATCTGGACCTGCCCCACGCTGACCAGCAGCTGGGAGTCCTCGGGCTTGGTCAGGGTGAAGTCCAGCGTCCCCTGGCGCACGTCCTCCATGAAGCGCTGCATGCTGGGCTCGATCACCAGCTGCACGGCCCCCTGGACGAGGAAGTAGATGCCCAGCAGGGCGAGCAGCTCGTTCGGGCTCCAGCCCCCGAGGGTGTCCGTGTGGGAGAAGACCACCCCGAGGCCGGCCAGCCCGATCACCAGCCCGACGGCGGACTGCAGCAGCTGGACGTAGAAGTTGACCCGGTACTCCAGCTCGTTGAGGATGCCCACCTTGAGGAAGACGCCGAACAGGCGCAGCTGGGGCGGCACGCTCACGCCCCCACCGCCGAGTAGCGGCGCAGGCCCGCCCGCCAGACGACGGCGGCGGCGGCGGCGTGGACCGCGATCCAGGCCAGCTGGGCGCCGAAGCCGGCCAGGGTCTCCTCCGGGGTCAGCTGCCCCAGCAGCAGCTCGACCGGGAAGGCCACCATCCAGCGGAAGGGCAGCACCGCGGCCAGGGCCTGCACCGGGCCGGGGAGCAGGGAGAGGGGCACCATCTGGCCGGAGAGAAAGAGCATCGCCATGTAGTACAGCTGATTGATCGCCAGCACCCGGGTCGTCCAGAAGCCGGCCAGGGCCAGCGTCCAGCCGGAGAGGAAGCGCAGCAGGAAGGCCAGCAGCACGGCGGGGAGGAAGGCCGCCGCCATCCAGGGCTGCGGCTGGAGCGCCGGCCGGAAGGCCCAGCAGAGCAGCACCAGGGCCGGCACCAGGACGACCGAGGTCAGGGCCTTGTAGGTCACGTTCTCGGCGATGTCGCCGTGGATCGGGTGCAGCGGCTTGAGCAGCAGCGGCGAGAGCTGCCCCTGGCGCACGCGGTACTCGAACTCGTGCATGATCCAGGTGAAGGTCAGCTGATTGACCACCATCGTCACCAGGAAGTAGGCGGCGAACCCGGCGGCGTCGTAGCCCCCCACCTGCCCCCCGCTGGACTGCGCCACGGTCGACCACACCACCAGGTAGACGACCGACTCCATGACCGTCCAGACCAGCCAGATCACGAGCGAGGCGCGGTACTGGAACTGCACCCCGATGGCCACCTTGAAGCGGGCGACGTAGGCCGCCCACAGGCCCGCCAGCTCGCCGCCCAGAGTCGCCAGCGGGCTCATCCGGCGCCGCCCGCCGCGGCCCCGGCCGTGCCGCCGCTGAAGACCTGCTCGATCACTTCCTCGATCGGCGGGTCGGCCACGGTCAGGTCGGCCACCGGGACGCCCGCCAGCAGCCGGCCGGTGACCTGGGCCGTCGCCGCTTTGGGCACCCGCAGGGTCACCCGCCCCTCCTCAACCGCGACCACCTCGCCGTAGGACGAGAGGTCGACGCCGGCGGCCCCCTCGTCCAGCTCGACGACGATCGTCTTGTGCGGCGAGAAGCGCTGCACCAATTCGGTCAGGGCGCCGTCGAACAGCAGCCGCCCGTGGTGGATCACCACCACCCGCCGGCACAGGGCCTCGACGTCCGCCATGTAGTGGCTGGTCAGCAGCACCGTCGCCCCGTGGCGCCGGTTGTACTCGCCGATGAAGTGGCGGATGCGCCGCTGCATGGTCACGTCGAGCCCGATCGTCGGCTCGTCCAGGAACAGCACCCTGGGGCGGTGCAGCAAGGCGGCGGCCACCTCGCACTTCATCCGCTCGCCGAGGGAGAGCTGGCGCACGGGCTTCTGCAGCAAGGCGGACAGGTCGAGCAGCTCGACCAGCTCGTCCAGGGTCTCGCGGAAGTCGGCCACCGGGATGCGGTAGATGGCCCGGTTCAGCTCGAAGGAGTCGGCCGCCGGGATGTCCCACACCAGCTGGTTGCGGTTCCCCATCACCAGCGTGATCTGGCGCAGATACTCCCGCCGGCGCCGCCAGGGGACGTGGCCCAGCACCTCGACCTCGCCCGCGGTCGGGTAGAGCAGGCCGGAGAGCATCTTCAAGGTGGTGGTCTTGCCCGCCCCGTTGGGGCCGAGGAAGCCGACGATCTCGCCCGGCTCCACCCGGAAGCCGATCCCGTCGACGGCCGGCACCTCCTTGACCCGGCGCCGCACCAGGCTGCGCATCGAGGCCAGCATCCCCGCCTGGCGCTCGTGCACGGTGTACACCTTTCGCAGGTCGTCCACCCGGATGGCCGGCGCTCCCGGCGGCGGGGCCGGTGTCGCCGCGGCCGCCGCGAGCGGCACGGGGCCCTCGCCGGCGGCCGCGCCCGGCGCGGTCGCGATCATCTGGTCGTCGTCCTCGTCTGCGGGCCCCCGGCCGCCGCCGCCCCGTCTCCGGCCGGGTCGGCGTCCGCCCAGGCGAAGCGCGGCCCCTCCCGGGCCGAATCGGGCCCCGGCGCCGGCACGGCGTAGCCCGCCGCCGCCAGACGCTCCAGTCCGGCGACGACGTCGCCCGGGGGCAGCCCGATGGCCCTGGCCAGCGGGACCGGGCGGGTGTAGGCGGCGAGGGGGAGGTAGGTCATCAGGAGCCGGTCGAGCGCCGCCTCGGCCGACAGGGCCCGGGCGGCGGCCACGTGCTCTGGATAACGGACGTGCACCAGGGCGTGGCGCATATCGTCGTCGTCGCCGGCGAAGACCTTGGCCAGCAGCAGGCGGTCGTCCAGCTCGGCGACGGCGCGCAAGAAGGCGGCCCGCTCCGCCTTCCCCGTGGGGTAGCCGGCGAGGGCCCGCAGCACCCCCGTGCTGAGCACGCCGTCGCAGTCCGCCAGCACCCGGGCGATGCGCTGCGCCCCGGCCGAGACGGCCCCGCCGCCCGGCGCCTCGTCGGCCGCGGCCGCGGGCGCCCGCAGGCGCAGCACCGCCGGCAGCAGGTCCCAGCTGACCCAGGTGGGCCGGCGCATGACGAACGTGGTGTAGCAGGCGGCGGCCGGGCGCCCGATGCCCCAGCGCCAGCCGTAGACCTCTCCCGTCGGGCTCGACCACTTCATCTCCGTCCGCGCCTCGGGGTCGCCGACGTGGGCGTGGAACAGGTCGGGCACCTCGGGCGAGGCGGGGAACAGGGTGACCATCCCGGCCCGGCGGATGAAGGCCGCCCCCGCTTCGGCATCGGCCAGGCGCCGGTCCGGGGTCTGGTGCCAGCCGCGCCGGCGCCGCTCCTCCAGCCGCTCCAGGTCCGGGTGGGGGTCCGTCATGGGGCTCGCCTCCGGTAAGGTGAATCGGCTGCGGCCGGCCGCAGCGCCGCGCCCGCGCGGGCGAAGAACAAGAGTTCTAATCCTAATCGCTCCGGTCCCCGCCGGCAAGGGTTTCGGGCGGCCGCGGAATCGCGGCGCTGCGTAGGGTGAGGGGAGAGACAGCCGATGCGAGGCGGTGAGGTGGCGCCGGCCGGGGCGGCCGGGCCCGGCGGACGCCAGGCGGGCCGGGTGGCCCTGATCACCGGCGGCGGCAGCGGCGTCGGCGCGGCCACCGCCCGGCGCCTGGCCGCCGAAGGGGCGGCCGTCGCCGTCCTGGGGCGCACGGCGGGCACCCTCGCGGCCGTGGCCGCGGCGGTGGCCGCGGCCGGCGGGCGGGCGCTGGCCGTCCCCTGCGACGTCGCCGACGGCGCCCAGGTGGACGCGGCGTTCGAGCGCACCCTGGAGACGTTCGGCCGGCTGGACGTGGTCGTGGCCAACGCCGCCGTCCAGCTCCACGGCCAGGACCGCCCGGTGCACGAGCTGCCGGATGAGGCCTGGGACGCCACCCACGGGGTGAACCTGCGCGGCGCGTTCTTCACCTGCCGCGCCGGCCTGCGCCGCCTGCTCGCCCAGGGGACCGGCGGCGCGGTGGTGATCGTCTCGTCGGTCACCGCCCTGGCCGGCGTCGCCCCCCAGAACCCCGCCTACACGGCCACCAAGGGGGGCCTCGTCTCGCTCGGCCGGGCGATGGCCGTGCAGTACGCCCCGGACGGCATCCGGGTGAACGTGGTCGTGCCCGGCGCGCTCGAGGCCCCGCCGGACGTCGAGCTGCTCGGCGCCGGCGGCCCGGCGGCGCGCCAGGCCCGCCTGGAGCCCCAGATCCCCCTCGGGCGCCTGGGCCGCTTCGAGGAGATCGCCCCCCTGATCGCGTTCCTGGCCTCGGACGACGCCAGCTACTGCACCGGTGGCGTCTACGTCGTCGACGGCGGCTTGCTGGCCCGGTGATTCGGACCGTCGTCCGGAAGGGAGCCGGGCGCCGTCCCGGCGGCCGGCCCCCGCCGGGCGCCGCCGGGCGCTACCATGTC
>DATLLM010000666.1:0-12230 GCA_035537855.1 Chloroflexota bacterium
CAGGCCGCCGATGGCCATGGTCGCCGCGCCCACCGGGACGGCGCCCCCCTTCTTCGGCCGGCCGTTCCCGGGCTGGCCGTCCGCCTGGCCGTCCGCCTGGCCGTCCGTGCGACCGTCCGGACTGACGGCCGGCTGATCCGGGACGCGGATGCCGTCGTCCATGTTCCCCTCCTTCTTGGGTCCGCCCTTGCCCCTGCGGAAGAGCCGCAGGATCAGGTTCTGGAAGTCGTCGATGATGGTGTACATCGCCGGTACGAAGACGAGCGCGAGCAGGGTGGAGGTGGCCATCCCACCCATCACCACCCAGCCGAGGGGGGCGTTCAGCTCGGAGCCCTCCTCCAGCTTCAGCACCAGCGGGATCTGGGCGAAGATCAGGGCCGACGAGGTCATCAAGATGGGGCGCAGACGCGCCGGGCCGGCGGTGAGCAGGGCCGTCCGCCGGTCGAGGCCCTGCCGGCGCAGGTTGTTGGTCAGGTCGACCACCAGGATCGAGTTCTTCCCCACCAGGCCGGTGAGCATGATGACGCCGATCAAGGAGAAGAGGTTCAGCGTCTCCCGCCCGATGGCCAGCCCGCCCATCGCCCCGACCAGGGCCAGGGGCAGGGCGGCGAGCACGATCAGGGGGTAGAGGAGCGACTCGTAGAGGGCCACGAGCAGCATGTACATCAGCACGATGGACAGCATCAGGGCGTTGCCGAACTCGACGAAGGTGTCCTGCTGCTGCTCGGACTCGCCCCCCATGCTGAAGCGGTAGCCGGCCGGCCACTGGGCCGCGGCCTGCTTCATGGTGGCGTCCACCTTGCTGGTCACGTCGCCCAGCACGGTGCCCTCGGTGATGCCGGCGCCGATGGTGATCACCCGCTGGCGGTCCTGGCGCTGGATCTGGCTCGGCCCCTGGGCGGGGACGATGCTGGCGATCTGCCCGAGGGTGACCTGCCCGCCCGACGTCGGGCTGAGCAGGGGTACGGCGTTGAGCTTGTCGATGCTCTCCCGGGTGTCGTCGGTCAGCTGCACGCGGACGTCGATGCCGGTCGAGGTGCCGACGCTGTTCTCCCGCTGCAGCTTGGTGGCGACGGAGCCGGCGTAGGCGGTGCGCACCGTCTGGGCCACCTGGCTGGCGGTCAGCCCCAGGTCGGCGGCCCGGCGCCGGTCGATGCGCACGACGTACTCCGGCGCCCCGGCGACGCCGCTGTTGGTCAGGTCCTCGAGCGTGCCCAGCCCCTTGAGGGCGGTGACCGACTCGTCCGCCAGGCGGTTCAGGGTGGCCAGGTCGCTGCCGTAGATCTTCAGCTGGATCGGCTGGGCCGAGCCCCCGCCGGCGGAGGGCACCCCGGGGCGCAGGGTCATCCCGGGGATGTTGTCGCCGAAGCCGCGGCTGGCCCGGGCCACCTGCGCCGCCGTGCGCTGGCGCTTGGCCTTCTCGATCAGGTTGACGTCCAGCTGGGCGAAGCGACTCGCCTGCGAGGTCAGCTGCTCGCCCTGCCCGGTGCGGGTCATCACCGTCTCCACCTCGGGCACCTTGAGCAGCTGCTGCTCAACCTGTACGGCGGCGGCCTGGGTGGTCTCCAGGTTGGTGCCCGGCGGCATCTCGACGAAGAGGGTGAAGGTGCCCTCATCCTGGGCGGGGAAGAACTCCGTCTTGACGATGCCGGTGGCCGGCAGGGCGATGCCGAGGACGAGCGAGACGAGGGCGCCGCCGACGACCACCCAGCGCCAGCTCAGGGCCCAGCGCAGGACGCGCTCGTAGCCCCGCTCCAGGCGGGCGAAGCCCCGCTCCCACCACCGGCCGAACGCGGCCATGGGGCCGGTGCCGTGCTCGTCCTCGGCCCGCAGCCAGCGCGAGGCCAGCAGGGGGGTCAGGGTGAACGACACCAGCAGGGAGAACAGGGTGGCGGCGACGACGGTGAAGCCGAACTGGCGGAAGAACTGCCCGACCTGGCCGGAGAGCAGGCCGACCGGGGCGAACACGACCACGTCGACCAGGGTGATGGCGATGGCGGCCAGCCCGATCTCCGCCCGCCCGTTGACGGCGGCGACCCGCGGTGGCTCGCCCCGCTGCAGGTGGCGGAAGATGTTCTCCAGCACCACGATGCTGTCGTCCACCAGAATGCCGATGGTCAGGGTCAGGGCCAGCGCGGTGAGGAAGTTGAGGGTGAAGCCCTGGAGCCACATCGTGCCGAAGGTGGCGATCAGGGAGGTGGGGATGGCCAGCAGGACGATGATCGTGCTGCGCCAGGAGTGCAGGAAGAAGAGCAGGACGAGCCCGGTCAGCAGGATGGCCTCGACCAGGGTGCGCTGCACCCCGTTGAGGGAGTTGCGGATGAACACGGAGTTGTCCGTGATCACCTCCAGCTTCGTCCCCTCGGGGAGCTGCTCCTGGAGGCGGGCCACCTCGGCCTTGACGGTGGTGGCCGTGTTGGTCACGTTGGCCGTGGCCTGCTTGGTGATGGTGATGCCGACGGCGTCCTCGCCGTTGACCCGGGCCAGGAGGGTCTGCTCCTTGAAGCCGTCGACCACGGTGGCGACGTCGCGCACGCGCACCTGCCCCCCGGCGGGGAGGGAGGAGACCACGGTGCCCTCGATGTCGCCGGGGGAGCGGAACTTGGCGTCGACGCGCAGGTTGTAGTTCTTGCGCGGGTCCTGCACCTGCCCGCCGGGCAGGTCGACGTTCTCCGCCCCGAGGGCCTGGGTGACCTGCTGCAGGGTCAGGCCGTAGGCCCGCAGGCGGGCCGGATCGACCTCCACCTGCACCTCACGCTGCTGGCCACCGAAGAGCTGCACCTGGCCGACCCCGTTCTGGGTCTCCAGGCGGTTGCGCAGCTGCTCGTCGGCGATGCGGTAGAGCTGCTCCGGCGAGCGGTTGCCGGAGAGGGCCAGGCTGAGGATGGGCTGCTGGTTGAAGTCGAACTTCAGGATGGTCGGGGCCTGCACGTCCGCGGGCAGGCTGGCCCGGGCGGCGTTGACCCGCTTCTCCACCTCGATCGCCGCCGTGTCGGCGTTCGCCGAGTCCTTGAACTGGACGGTGATGGTGGCCAGCCCCTCGGAGGAGTAGGACTGGATCTGGTCGAGGTTGGCCAGCCCGGCGACGGCGTCCTCCACCGGCTTGGTCACCAGGCTCTCCACCACCTCGGGGCTGGCCCCGGGGTAGGGCACGGTGACCAGGACGACCGGGAAGTTCACCGCCGGGAAGAGGTCGACGCCCATGCGGACGTAGCCGATGGCGCCGAAGATCAGGACGGAGGTGATGGCCATCAGCATGAACAGGGGGCGGCTGATGGCCAGGCGGGTCAGGGACGAGCCGAATCCGGACGCGCGCGGGGCGCGCCCGACCTCGCCCGCCTCCGGCGGCGGGGCGCCGGCCGCGCCGGCGGCGCCGTCCGACCCCCCGGAGGCGGGCGGCACCCCGGAACGGGCCCCCTGGCGTGAAACCAAATCGTCGTTCATCGTTCTTCCTCCGGGCACCGGTCGAACGACCGGCTCGATGCCCCTCCGGTCTCCGGTGTGGTGGGCCGGTCGTGCCCCATCCGCGGACTGCCTTCTCGTTCCGGCCGCGCGTCCGCCGTCAGGCGGTGCGGCTGTCCGCCGTTTCGGCGCTGCGGTTGCCCGCCCCTTCGGCGCCGCGGCTGCCCGCTGTCTCGGGCGATGGCCCTAGTACACGAGCGAAGCGGGCCACATTACGCACGAACGACTCGCGCTCCGACTGCGGCAGGGTCTCCATGAATCCGGTCAATCGCTCGCGCCAGACGCCGAGCATGGCGTTGGCGATGGCCTGCGCCGCCGGGGTGAGCTGCACCCAGACGACGCGCCGGTCCTCCGTATCGCGCCGGCGCTCGACCATGCCGTGCTCGGTCATGCGGTCGACGAGCAGGCTGGCCGCCGGGGCGCTGACGCCGAGGCGGTGGGCCAGCTCGCCGACGGTGGCCGGCCCGTCCTGGGCGAGCTCGATGGCCAGCTGGATCTGCGCCGGCGTCGGGGGCTGCCCGTGGCGGAGCTGATCGAGCAGCCCGTCCGGGAGGGCGTCGCAGACGGCGCGGGTGGCGACGGCGTCCGGCTTGGCGTGCAGGGCCCGCCCCAGGTCGGGGAGGGTCTTGAGCAGCTCGGTGACCAGACGGCGGACGGGGACGGTGCGACTCACAGGTAGCTTCTCGCCGAAATCACTAACGGTACAAACAGATAACTATCTTAACGGTTGCGGCAAGCGGTTGGGGCCCGCCGCCGGTCAGACGGCCCGGCCCCCGGACATTGTGAACGGATTCACAATGTCTGTCAAGCGGCCGCCCGGCGGAATTCGCGCGCGGCCATGAGTAGCGCCGCGGCCGCCAGGAGGCCCAGGATGGCGACGGCGCGGGGGATGCTGGGGTCGCCGAGCTGCTCGTTGAACAGGGCCCGGGCGGCCGCCACCGCGTAGCTCAACGGGTTGGCCGCCGCCAGGGCGCGCAGCCAGGCCGGGGCCAGACTGAGGGGCAGCAGGATGCCGGAGAGGAGCAGGAGGGGCATGGTCACCGTGTTGAGCGTGGCGGCGAGGGCGTCCTCGCTGCGCAGGCGGAGGGCCAGGGCGTAGGAGAGGGAGGCGAAGAGGACGCCCATCGGGCAGAGCAGGCCGACCACGACGGCGACGCCGAGGGGGCTGACCCGCAGGCCGAAGGGGACGGCGCAGAGCACCAGGATGAGGGCCTGCACGATCAGCACCAGGGTGTCCCGCAGGGCCCGCCCGAGCAGCAGGGCCATCCGGCTGACCGGGGTGACCCGCATCCGCTCGATCACCCCGTGGCGCACCTCGCCGATCAGGCTGAAGCCGGCGAAGGCGGTGCCGAAGAGGGCCAGCTGGACGAGCAGCCCGGGGACGAAGACGTTGAACGGCTCGCCCGCCGGGAAGCCGGGGGTCCCGGCCAGGGGGCGCAGCAGGGGCCCGAAGAGGACGAGGAAGAACAGGGGCTGGCTGACGTTCACCACCAGCCAGACGGGGTTGCGCAGGGTGAGGCCGAGGTAGCGGCCGAAGAGCAGCCCGGTGTCGCTGAGGAGCTTCATCGCGTCATCTCTCTTCTACGCGGGACTCGGCCTCGTGGGACTCGCGGGACTCGTGGGACTCGTGGCGCGCGGGGGGACGCTCAGGCGGCGCGCTCGCGCAGGGTGCGGCCGGTCTGGTGCAGGAAGACGTCGTCCAGGCTGGGCCGGTTGAGGGCGAGCGCCAGCGGGGCCAGGCCGGCCGCGTCCAGCAGGCGCAGCACCGCCGGCAGGGCGGTCTCGCCGCGGTCGACGTAGAGGCGCAGGGTGGCGCCGTCGCGGCCGATCTCGCGCACGAACGGCTGCCCGCCGAGGAGGCGCGCGGCGGCCGCGGGGGGGTCCTCGGCGGGCAGCGCGCCCGCCGCGGGGGCCGGCTGCGCCTCGGGCAGGCGCAGGGTGACCACGTCCCCGGCGACGCGGCGCTTGAGCGCGTCCGCGGTGCCCTCGGCCACGATCCGGCCGTGGTCGATGATCGCCAGGCGGTCGCACAGGGCGTCGGCCTCTTCCAGGTAGTGGGTGGTCAGGAAGACGGTGGTGCCGCCGTCGCGCAGGCGGCGCACCTCCTCCCACATCCGCGCCCGGGCCTGGGGGTCGAGGCCGGTGGTCGGCTCGTCGAGGAAGACCAGCCGGGGGGCGTGGACGAGGCCGAGGGCCAGGTCGAGGCGCCGGCGCTGGCCCCCCGAGTAGGTGCCGCAGGGGCGGTCGGCGCAGCCCTGCAGGTCGAAGCGGTCGAGCAGGGCCGCCGCGCGGGCGCCGGCGGTGCCCCGATCGAGCCCGTAGAGGCGGGCCTGCAGCACCAGCTCCGCCCGGCCGCTGATCTGGGGGTCGGTCGACCCGCCCTGGGCGACGTAGCCGATCCGCTCGCGCACCCGCTGGGGCTCCCGGCGCAGGTCGAAGCCGGCGACGCGGGCCTCGCCGCCGCCGGGAGGGAGCAGGGTGGCCAGCATCCGCAGGGTGGTGGTCTTGCCCGCCCCGTTGGGGCCGAGGAAGCCGAAGATCTCCCCGCCGGCGACGCGCAGGTCGACGCCGGCGACGGCGACGACCGGCTCCCCCCGGCCGGCCCCGGGGAACACCCGCCGCAGCCCGCGCGTCTCGATCACCGGGGCCCCGCCGGCGCCGTCCGCCCCGTCCGCCCCGTCCGCCCCGTCCGCTATACTCTGCGCAGGTGGTGTTCTACTCGCAGCACTTTCTGATCTGAACAATAACTGCATAACGCAGAGATTAACACGAGCGCGGAGGGGAGTCAATGGGCGCCGGGGGAGACCGACCGCAATCGCCGCCGCCGGGCGCGCCGCCCGAGGCGCCGCCGGGCGCGCCGCCCGAGGCGCCGCCGGACCGGCGCGAGCTGATGGCGAGCCTGGAGCGGGAGCAGCGCCGGGCCGGCGCCCAGGGCGTCCTCTTCGGGCAGGCGGTGGCCGACCGGCTGGGCATCAACCACACCGACATGGAGACGCTCGACCTGCTGCGCTGGGCCGGGCCGGTCACCGCCGGGCGGCTGGCCGAGCTGACCGGGCTGACCACCGGGGCGGTCACCCGCATGATCGACCGGCTGGAGCGGGACGGCTACGTGCGCCGGGAGGCGGACGCGGCCGACCGGCGCCGGGTGATCGTGGGCCTGGTGCCCGAGGCGGTGGAGCGGGTGGCCCCGCTCTACGAGTCCCTCCAGCGCGCCGTCGGCGCGCTCTACGAGCGCTACTCGGACGCCGAGCTGGCCACCCTGCTCGACCACTTCAGCCGCCTCTACGCGGTGATGCTCCAGGAGACGGCCCGGATGCGGCAGCAGCCGCTCGGGGCCTCCGGGGCCCCCGGGCGCTTCGCCGCCCCGCTCGGCCGGGCGAGCGCCGGGCAGCTGCGCTTCCCCTCGGGGGCCTTCCAGGTCACGCTCGACGTGCAGGAGGGGATGACCGATCTGCTGCGGGCCCGCTTCGAGGGGCCCGAGCCGCGGTTCAAGGTGGCGGGCGAGGTGGTGACCATCGACTACCGGCACAGCCTCTTCGACCGGCGGGAGCGGGGGGGCGAGGTGGTGCTCAACGGGGACGTCCCCTGGCAGCTGGACATCCGCTCCGGGGCGAGCCGGCTGACGGCCCAGCTGGGCACCCTGCGGCTGCGCTCGCTGAGCCTGCGCGGCGGGGCGAGCCAGGTTGAGGTCGTCCTGCCCCGGCCGCAGGGTACGGTGCCGCTCAGCCTGGCCGGCGGGGCGAGCGCGGTCAGCCTGCTGCGCCCGGCGGGGGTGCCCCTGCGGGCCCACCTGCGCGACGCCGCCTCCGACCTGACGCTCGACGGGCGCCACTACGGCACGCTCGCCCGGGGCTGGCGCTGGGAGTCGGACGACTTCGCCCCCGCCGCCGACCGCTACGATCTGGAGATCACCGGTGGCGCCAGCAGCGTCACCGTCGACACGAGGTAGTCCTCGGACA
Organism: Chloroflexota bacterium; assembly: GCA_035537855.1. Lineage (GTDB taxonomy): Bacteria > Chloroflexota > UBA11872 > UBA12225 > UBA12225 > DATLLM01. The sequence goes on from DATLLM010000666.1 coordinate 7,422, forward strand.
GAGAGGGAGGGTCGGACGTGGAACGCGTCGCTTTCGTGCTCAAGGTCAGGGCGGACAAGCTGGAGGAGTACAAGCGCCGCCACGCGGCGGTCTGGCCGGAGATGCTGCAGGCCCTGCGGGAGACCGGGTGGCACAACTACTCGCTCTTCCTGCGCCCGGACGGGCTGCTCGTCGGCTACCTGGAGACGCCGGACTTCGAGCGGGCGCGGCGGGGGATGGCCGGGCGCGAGGTGAACGTCCGCTGGCAGCGGGACATGGCCCCCTACTTCGAGTCGCTCGACGGCGCGGCCGCGGACGCGGCCATGGCCCCGCTCGAGGAAGTCTTTCACCTCGATTGAGGGCCGGGGAGCGTCCGCTGCACTCAATATATATGCTCGATGTGAGACAATAGAGGGGTATGGCTGAAGACGTAGGCGGCGCCGCCGGCATCGGCGCCATCGAGCTGGTCCGCATCGAGGACCAGATGCGCACGGCGTACCTGGAGTACGCCGTCAGCGTGATCGTGGGGCGGGCCTTCCCCCACACCAGCGACGGCCTCAAGCCGGTGCAGCGCCGCATCCTGTACACGATGTGGGAGGAGGGCATCCGCTCCACCTCGCAGTACAAGAAGAGCGCCCGGGCGGTGGGCACCGTGCTGGCCAAGTACCACCCGCACGGCGAGCCCGCCGTCTACGACGCGCTGGTGCGGATGGCGCAGCCCTTCTCGCTGCGCTACCCGCTGGTGGACGGGCAGGGCAACTTCGGCTCGGTCGACGCCGATCCGCCGGCGGCGATGCGCTACACCGAGGCCCGCCTCACCCCCATCGCCGAAGAGATGATGGCGGACATCGAGAAGGACACGGTGCCCTTCGGCGACAACTTCGACGCCCAGGAGAAGGAGCCGATCGTCCTCCCCGGCAAGCTCCCCAACCTGCTCCTCAACGGGGCGGAGGGGATCGCCGTGGGGATGGCCACCAAGATCCCGCCGCACAACCTGAGCGAGCTGGTCGACGGGATCAGCTACCTGATCGACCACCCGGACGCCGCCGTCGACGACCTGCTGCGCTTCGTCCCCGGGCCGGACTTCCCCACCGCCGGGCTGATCATGGGCACGGCCGGGATCCGCAGCGCCTACGCCACCGGCCGGGGGCGGGTGGTGATGCGCGCCCGGGCGGAGATCGAGGAGGGGGAGCGGGAGAGCGACCGCCGCCGGATCGTCGTCTCCGAGCTGCCCTACCAGGTGAACAAGGCCTCCCTGCAGGAGAAGATCGCCGATCTGGTCGGCGAGAAGCGCCTGGACGGGATCGCCAACATGCGGGACGAGTCCGACCGCCAGGGGATGCGCCTGGTGATCGAGCTCAAGCGCGACGCCCGGCCCCAGGCGGTGCTCAACCAGCTGTTCAAGCACACCGCCATGCAGACCGCCTTCAACGTCAACATGGTGGCCGTCGCCGGCCAGCAGCCGCTCGTGCTGACCCTGAAGACGGCCCTGCTGCAGTACGTCACCTTCCGCCAGGAGGTGGTCGCCCGCCGGGCGCGCTTCGACCTGCGCCGGGCCCGGGAGCGGGCCCACATCCTGGAGGGGCTGCACATCGCCCTGGACAACCTGGACGAGGTGATCCGGATCATCCGCGAGGCGCAGAACACGGACGAGGCCCGGGCGGAGCTGATCGGGCGCTTCGCCCTCTCCGAGGCGCAGACCAACGCCATCCTGGACATGCAGCTGCGCCGGCTGGTGGCCCTGGAGCGCCAGCGCCTGCAGGACGAGCTGGACGAGCTGCGCCGGGTGATCGTCGACCTGGAGGACATCCTGGCCCGCCCGGAGCGGGTGCTGCAGATCATCAAGGAGGAGCTGGCCTACCTCAAGGGGAAGTACGGCGACGCCCGGCGCACGGTGATCCTGCCCAACGAGGAGGGCGAGCTGAGCGAGGAGGACCTGATTCCTCGCCACAACGTCCTGGTGATGCTGACCGAGCGCGGCTACGTCAAGCGGATGCTGCCCAGCGTCTACCGCGTCCAGGGGCGCGGCGGGCGGGGCGTGACCGGGATGACCACGCGCGACGACGACCGGGTGCGCCAGCTCTTCGTCGCCAGCACCCACGACAGCTGCCTCTTCTTCACCAACCGCGGGCGCGTCCTGAAAGCGCGCGTCTGGGAGCTGCCGGACGTGCAGCGCCAGGCCCGCGGGCAGGCCCTGATCAACGTGATCAACCTGGAGCCGGACGAGCGGGTCACCACCTGCCTGACCATCGACGACTTCGAGACCGGGGGCAACCTGGTGCTGGCCACCCGCCGGGGCGAGATCAAGCGCACCGCGCTGGCCGACTACGCCTCGGTGCGCCAGAACGGGCTCAAGACGATGGACCTGGAGGAGGGGGATGAGCTGCGCTGGGTGGTGCGCACCACCGGGAGCGACGAGCTCGTCCTGGTCACCGCCGGGGGGCAGTCCCTGACCTGCCACGAGGACGACCTGCGCGTCTCCGGGCGCACCAGCGGTGGCGTGCGTGGCATCCGCCTCGACACGGGCGACGAGCTGGTGGCGGTGCAGGTGGTCGATCCGGAGGGGGCGCTGCTGATGATCACCGGCAACGGCATCGGCAAGAAGACCCGCTTCGACGAGTTCCGCCGGCAGGGCCGCGGCGGCAGCGGCGTCCGGGCGATCATCCTGGACGAGCGCACCGGGCCGCTGGTGGCGGCGCAGACCGTGGGCGCGGAGACCCAGGAGATCGTCGCCATCTCCGTCCACGGGGTGGTCATCCGCATTCCCGTGCAGGACGTCAAGTTCCTCCACCGGGGCGCCCGCGGCGTGCAGCTGATGCGGGTCACGGCGCGGGAGCAGGTGGTGGCCTTGGCCAGCCTGGGCGAAGACGACACGGAGCTGGAGCTGGAGCCGGAGCCGGAGGCGCTGAACGGCGCCGGGGAGGGCGCGGTGGCCCTCGCCGGGGACGTCGTCGCCGCCCTGAACGGCTCGAGCACCGGCGAGGACGAGGACGGGGACGAGGACGACCCGGACGTGGACGGCTTCGCCGGCGGCGGCGACGACGACGACGAGGACGAGGACGAGGACGACGGCGTGGCCGGCGAGGACGAAGCGTAGGGCCCTCCCCCGTCCCCCTGGAGCCGGGGTACGGGCGCCGGCGTCCTCCCGGCGGCCGGAGGCCATCCCGGCCGAGTGCTATAGTCCGCAGAGCGGTCGGAGGGGCTCTGCTCGGGCCCCGGGCCGGCAGCGAGACTCGTAGGCGCATGATCGTCGAGGCGTACGTCCTGCCATACCTGGGCCGGTCTGCCGGCGTCGTGTTCTGGGAGGGGCGGCGCCCACCTCGCCCCGCCGGCGCCCGGGGCGTCCGCGCGGCCCGCGGCGTGGTCGAGCCGGACACCCTCGCCGTCTACGCCCCGGGTGAGCTCTCCCCGGGCGAGGTCGCCACGCTGCGGGCGAGCTACGTCGCCTCCCTCGGTCGCGCCCTGCGGCAGCGCGGGCAGGCGATCGCCGCGGGGGGCACCCTGTTCTGGTGGTGGCTGCTCGGGCTGCTGGCCACGGTGTTGCTCACCCTGCGGGCCCTCGGTCCGGGACCGGGCTACGCCTGGCTCGCCCTCGTGGCGGCGCTGACGGCGCTGCCGGTCTGCGCCGCCGGGGTGGCCTGGCCGCTGCGGGGTGGCCGGGCCGGCCTGGCCGGGCGTCTCGCCCGGCGCGCGGCGCGCCTCGCCCCGGAACGGGGCAGCGACCCCCGGGCCCAGGAGCGCGTCGAGGGGCTGTGGCGCCTCGCCCGGCGCCTGGAGGGCGCGCCCGGGCAGCAGCTGCAGGAGCTCGAGGGCTACTGCCGGGAGCAAGCCTGGCGCCAGGGCGCGCGCTTCTACGCCGACCGCCGGGCCGCGCTCGGCGGGGGTGAGGGGGCGGCGCAGCGGCGGCGGATCACGCCCCGCTGGCTGACCCGTCTGCGCGCCTGGCTGAGCGGGCTCGCCCCCGAGCACCCCCCGTACGCCGTGGCGGAGATGCGGGCGTGGTAGCGCCGGCGGCGGCGGCGCCGGCGGCCGCCGCCCCGGCGCCGCCGGCGGCCGCCCCGCCGGCGGCGCCCGGGCCGGTCTACGGCGTGCCCGTCTACGCCGTGCCGGCGCCGGAAGGGACCGCCCTGGTCGTGCCGGCGGACGTCCTCGACGGGCTACGGGACACCGGCTACGTCCTCGCGGCGGCCCCGGCAGCGGTGCGCATCGAGCTGCTCGTGGCCGAGCCCCCGGCCGGGGCGGCGGGGGCCGCGATCTCGGCGCTCGACGCGGCGACGGTGCTGCGCCGGGCGGTCTCGGCCGCCACCCTGGCCCCCGACCCGGCGGCGCGGCGGCTGGCCGCGATCGGACCGCAGGGGCCCTGGTACGCCGTCCTGCTGGTCTGGGGCTGGCTGCTGCTGCTGTTCGCGGCCCAGAATGTGGCCCAGGTGCTGGGCGGGCTCTGGCTGGTGGCCGGGCTGCCCCTGGCCCGGCGGGCCTTCCGCAGCCGGGCCCGGCGCTGGGGCCGGCGCGGCGCCGCCGGCTGGCACCTGCTGGCCGCGCCGCCGGCGGTGCGCACCCTGCCGCACGCCGGCCTGAGCGAGCTGGGCCGGGTGGTGGCGGCCCACCCCGACGATCCGGCCGCCGCCTGCCGCGCGGCCGCCCTGGCTTGCCCCGGCGCCGGCCTGGCCGGCCTGGCCCCCTTCTACGCCGCCCTCGCCGCCGGGGAGGCGCCGCCCGGCGTCTACGCCTGGACGCTCCCGGAGAGCCCGGAGGCGCCGCGACCCCCCGAACCCCCGGCGGCGAGGGCGGCGTAGAAGGGGGCCAGGCCGGCCAGGCCGGCGCCGGGGC
>DATLLM010000667.1:0-4838 GCA_035537855.1 Chloroflexota bacterium
GGCGGGCGCCTCACCCGCTGCGCCACCGCTCCCGCTCGCCACCGCCTGCCTCCCCCCCGACCTGGGCCTTCGGACTCCGGTCTCCGGCCTCAAAGCCCCAGCAGGCGGCGGGCGTTGCCGCCGGTGATCGCCGCGTAGGCCTCGGGGGACGCGCACAGCGCCTCCAGCACGGGCAGGCTGCGGGCGGCGAAGCACTCCCGCTGCCCGGCCTCCGGGCCCCAATCCCCGTGCCCGTCGCGGCAGGGGCAATCCGTGGCCCAGAGCAGCTTGCGCTCGTGGCGCCGCAGGAATCCGCGGGTGAACTCGGGGTCGCGGGTCAGGCCGCCCAGGCCGGAGCCGGCGGAGAGGTCGGCGTAGAGGTTGGGGAACTCGGTCAGCCAGCGGTCGGTCAGCCCGACCGGCTGCACCGGGCCGGTCGGGTACGCGGTGTAGCCGGGCGCCGCCGGATCGCGCGGGGCGTCCGCGCTGATGTTGGCCCAGAACGCCTGGGCGTGCCCGACGAAGACGGTGTCCGGGTGGTCGCGCAGGACCGTCTCGAAGGCCTCGAAGTTCCAGTTGTAGACGCCGTACTCGAAGTGCAGCAGGACGGGCAGGCCCAGCTCGGCGCACAGCCGGTAGAGGGCGAGGGAGCCGGGATCGTCCACCGGGTGGCGCACCTTGTGCTCGCCGAAGCCGCGGGCGCCTTCGGCGTGCGCCCGGCGGACGGCGTCCAGGGCGTCCGGGCGCCGCGGATCGGCGTGCACGAAGGGCACGAAGCGCGTCGGGTGCTCCCGGGCGGCGTCGCGCGTCGCCTCCCAGGGGAAGCGCTCGGCCGGCGTCGAGGTCCCGTCGATGGGCAGCAGCACCGCCGCCCGCACCCCGTGCGGCTCCTGGTGGGCGAGGGCCTCCGCGGCGGTGCGCCCGTAGTGGCCGACGTGCTGGTGGAAGTCGATCATGGCGCCCGGAGTGTACCCTCCGCCCAGCGCAGGGAGGGACATCGGGCATGAGCGAGGATCGTCGGCTGGACGGGAAGGTGGCCCTGGTCACCGGCGGGGGGACCGGGATCGGGCGGGCCTGCTCGCTGGCCCTGGCCGGGGCGGGCGCCCGGGTGGCGGTGAACTACAGCCGCTCCCGGGAAGAGGCGGAGGCGACGGCGGCGGACTGCCGTGACGCCGGCGGCGACGGGGCGGCGCTGCAGGCGGACGTCGCCCGCACGGCGGACGTCGACCGGCTGGTGGCGGAGACCGTCGCCCGCTTCGGGCGGCTGGACGTCCTGGTGAACAACGCCGGGACGACCGTCTTCGCTCCCTACGCCGACCTGGACGCCGTCGGCGAGGCGGACTGGGACAGCCTGCTGGCGACGAACCTCAAGGCCCCCTTCTTCCTCGCCCGGGCGGCGGCGCCGCACCTCCGCGCGGCCGGCGGCGGGAGCATCACCATCGTCTCCTCCATCGCCGGTCTGCGCCCGGTCGGCTCGTCCGTGCCCTACTGCGCCTCCAAGGCGGCCGTCAACTCCCTGACCCAGACCCTGGCCGTGGCCCTGGCCCCGGACGTCCGGGTCAACGCCATCGCCCCCGGCTTCATCGAGACCCGCTGGCACGCCGGGAACCAGATGAACGCCCAGACGGCGCGGGAGCGCACCCCCTTGCAGCGCAACGGGACACCGGAGGACTGCGCCGAGCTGGTGCTCTTCTTCGCCACCGGCGCGGCCTTCGTCACCGGGCAGATCGTGGTCGTCGACGGCGGGCGCTTCCTGCAGTAGCGCCCGCGGCCGGCGCGCCGGGGAGGGGGCGGTCAGGCCAGAGTCAGGTGCCGGGGGGCGCCGACGTCCAGGTCGCAGAGGAGGCGCCCGCGCCGGCGCTGCACGGGGACGGGGGCGCCGTCCGCCGCCGCCCGCGCCGTGCCGGGGGGCAGGGCGAGGGTGACCACCCGGCCGGTCACGGCCGCGGGGAGGTCCGGGGCGCTGATCCGGAAGCCGCCGGCGGGATGGGGCTCCACCCGGGTCTGGCGCCGCAGGTAGCGGTAGGCCAGGGGGCCCTCAACCGGGGCCAGCCAGACGTCGTCGCCCCCCTCGCCCACCACCGTCTCGATCCGCTCCCGGAACCGCGCGGCCGAGCAGTCCTTGTTCGGGTGCACCGCCGTCTCCAGCGGGCAGTGCAGGTAGTCGATCACCCAGCCCCGCTCCCGCCGGGCGTAGGGCAGGTTGCGGAAGGGATCGAACGCGGAGAAGAAGGGCGGGTAGCCCTGGTCGTGCAGGAAGGTGCGGTTGACCCACAGCAGGTCGGCGTCGTCCGGACGGTTGAGGGCGTCCGTGATGCTCATCGCCCCCAGGTAGCCGTAGCGCCGGCAGGCCGCGAGGGCGCCCTCGTTCATGTTGGCGTTGCTGCCCGGGGCGCAGTAGACGGTCACCGGGGCGCCGACCGCCTCCTCCAGCACCGCCTTGGCCCGGCCCACCTCGAGGTCGGCCGTCTCCGCCGTGACCGCGCCGTGCGACCAGGAGTGGTTGCCCACGCCCCAGCCGCGGGCGAGGAGATCGCGCAGCTCCTCGCGCCCCATCTGGCGCATCCCGTTGTAGCTGGACTGCCCGACGCGGCGCACCTCGCCGATCTGCCCGACCACCACCTCGACGTGCCCCGGGACGCGGTGACGCTCCAGGATGGGGACGACGAAGCGGTGCAGGTCGGCCAGGGCCTCGTCGAACGTGACCGAGTAGACCCAGGCGCGGTCGCCGGGCCAGGGGCAGACCTCCGGCGCCGGCGCCGGTCCGGCGGCGGCGGGCGGAGCCGGCGCGACGGTCAGCAGATGCAACCTCCGTCCTTGAGCCACATGGCGGCCCGGTCCTGCATCTTCACCAGGCCGTCGCGCACGCCCTGCTGCCCCTCGACCATCCCCTTCCAGTTGTCCGCCCAGTCCTTCTGCAGCTCGGTCTGCTTGACGATCAGGGGCGTCGGCCGGCTGATGGCCGCCATGCCCTCGTAGACGGCGGCGTCCTCGAAGGGGAACAGGGTCACCGGCTTGATCTTCTTGTTCGCCGAGTAGCGGCCGCCGCCGAGCTGGACGATCTGGGGCTGGACGTCTTTGCCGATCAGGTACTTGTAGAACGCCCAGGCGGCGTCCGGCGCCTTGGCCCCCTTGCCCAGGTAGAGGCAGTTGTTGGAGATGGCGTCGGCGCGCCCGGCCGGCCCCTTGGGGAGCATGGTGTGCTCGATCTGGAACAGGTTCTGGCGGATGATCTGCTCGTCCCAGCCGCGGGTGCTCGAGCCGCTGCCCAGGAGCATCCCCTGGGTGCGCTGGGCGAAGGCGCCCCCGCCGGCCACCTTGTGGCGGGCGACCAGGTCGACCGCGAACTGCGTCCCGGCCAGGAACTGGGGCGAGTCGATCAGGGGCTTGGAGTAGTCCTTGTCGAACCAGTCGGCGCCCCAGGCGAAGAGGTGGTTGACGATCGTGCCGGGGTCGGCGAAGCCGGAGTTGAAGCCGTAGACGGAGACCTGGTCGCCGTCCGCTCTGGTCACCTTCCGGGCGATCTCCAGCAGGGCGTCCCAGGTCCACCGGCCGTCCTTCTCCAGCTGCCGCGGCGAGGCGGCGCCGGCTTCGGCCAGCAGGTTGGCGTTGTAGAAGATCTCTTTGCCCTGGGTGAACCAGGCGATGCCGTAGAGCTTGCCCTTCATCTTCTCCTGCGCGCCGGGCAGGAAGTCGTCGGCGCGGACCTCGCGGTCGCGGGAGAGGAAGGGGTCGAGGGGTTCGATGATGTTGGCGTTGAGGAACCCGGCCAGGATGGTGAAGTGGCCGTAGAAGAGCTCGTAGCTGCCGCCGCCGGCGTAGGTGGCCACCGCCTTCTCGGCGATGTTGGGCAGGGCCTGGGTGACCAGGTCGGCCTCCACTTTCGAGCCGGGGTGCTGGGCCTGGAACCCGCTGAAGATCTTGCCCCAGTTCTCCTGCCAGACCTGCTGGCCGGTGTCGAAATGGAGGTAGCGGATCGTGGCCGGGGTGAGGGCGGGCGTGCCGCCGGCCCCTCCCGCCGTGCCGCCGCTCGCGCCGCAGGCGGCGAGCATCGTGCCCCCGGCGAGCGTCGCGCCGCCGAGGAGGGTCCTCCGGGTGACCATCGCTGCTCCCTCCGTCGCACCGCCTGCGCCACCAGGCAATGCCCTTGTGATCGCCCCCGTCTGGACCCTCGCGCCGGCGACCGCGGGCCTACGCCGCAGCGACCACCATGCCCGCCCCTCCCTCCTTCCGACTCCTCAGTCGCGAAGCGCATGGTAGCCCCCGGACGGGACTTTGTCAACGGTTTAGAGGAACTCGGCGGCGGGCCCGTTGGCCGGCAGGATCAGGGCGGCCGCCTGGCGCAGGACGAGCGCGGCCGCGCCGACGCTGCCGGCGTCGCCGCCGAGCGCGGCGGGGAGGATGCGGGCGGCGCCGAAGGGCACCGCCAGGGCCCGCCGGCGGGCCTCGTCGCGCACCGGGTCGAGGAAGACGTCGCCCGCCCGGGTGAGCGGCCCGCCGAGCAGGACGCGGTCCGGATTGAGCACGTCGATCAGGGTGGCGACCGCGATGCCCAGGTAGCGGGCGGCGCTCCGCACCAGCGGCACGGCCACCGCGTCCCCGGCGGCGGCCGCGTCGGCCAGGCCCACCGTGGAGAGGCGCTCCAGATCGCCGCCGCAGGCGGCGCGCAGGGCGGGGCCGGCGGCCGGATCGTCGCGCAGCGCGGCCCGGGCGCGCGTCAGCAGGGCGGCCCCCGAGGCGACGGTGTGCAGGCAGCCGTGGGCGCCGCACTCGCAGAGGTCGCCGTCCGGGCTGATGGTGATGTGCCCCAGCTCGCCGGCGCTGGAGTTCGCCCCGGTGTACAGGTCCCCGTCCACCAC
>DATLLM010000668.1:0-2587 GCA_035537855.1 Chloroflexota bacterium
ACCGTGAGGCGGTGGTGGGCGTCGCGGCCGCGGCGGCGACGGGCGTCTTGGAGAGCAGGGACTCCACGACCGGCACGATCGCCTGGAGGGCCGCTTTGGCTTCCAGCTTGCCGGCGTAGACGTCGTTCATCGCCTTACTGATCTCGGCGCCCACGTTGCCCCAGTCGCCGCTGATCGGCTCGGGGCGGGCGTAGGCGAACGCGTCGGTGGCGATCTTGGCGCTCTTGGGCGGCGAGTTGGGGTTCAGCACCAGGGGACTCTGGGCCACCTCCTTGAAGGTGGGGATGGTCAGCCCGAGCTTGGCCCAGTGCTCGTACGAGGGCTTGGAGCCGAGCATCTTGAGCACCTCCCAGGCGGCGTCCTTGTTCTTGCTCGCCGCGGTCATGCTGTGGCCGGCGGAGGCGGTGCGGGTGACCTGGGTCTTGCCCTTCGGCAGGGGCACGATGTCCCAGTCGAACTGGGCCTGGTTGAAGTTGGTGTAGACGCTGATCTGGACGAACATGCCGAAGCGTCCGGAGTTCCACACCTCGCGGGGGGTCGTCCCCGGGAACTCGTCGCCGTAGGCGTGCACCCGGTGGCGGGTGACCAGGTCGGCGACCCACTGCATCTGCTCGACCGCCGGGGTCTGGTGGAGGGTGAACTTGGTGCGCGTCTTGTCGACGATGTCGCCCCCCTCCTGCCAGGCCTTGATCGGGGCGTAGTAGGGGGCCGAGGCGGGGCCGACGAAGCCGCCGACGCCCCAGGTCTTCATGCTGCCGTCGCCGCGGGTCATCTGCTGGGCGGCCTTGAGGAAGTCGTCCCAGGTCCAGTTGGCGCTCGGCAGGGGGACGCCGCTCTTCTGGAACAGCTCCTTGTTGATGATCACGATCGAGGTGGTGGCTTCGCGGGGGACGCCGAACTGCTTGCCGTCCGCCTCGTAGTCCTTGTACGGCGCCTCGAAGTAGTTGCTGGCCTTGAAGTCCTTGTCCCGCTTGATGTAGGGGTTGATGTCCCCCAGCAGGCCGAGCTTGGCCAGATTGGGCGAGACGTAGGCGTGGGTCCAGAACACGTCCGGCGCCGTGCCGGCCGCGGCCATGGCGATCACCTTCCCCTGGGCGGTCACGGCCGAGCCGCCGGCGTCGCCCTGAATCAGGTCGATCTTGACCTTGTTCCCGGCGGCGTTGTACTGGTCGACCAGCGGCTTGTACCGCTCCTGATCCGTCGGGTCGGTGCCCTGCGTCATGAACACCGCGCTGCCGGTCGCCGGACCGCCCGCCGGGGCGGCGCCGCCGCCGCCCTGGCCGCAGGCCAGCAGGACGGCGCCGGCGCCGCCGGTGGCGCCGGTGAGCAGCAGGCGCCGCCGGGTGCTGGGCGCGCGCAGCGGGCTGCGCTCGAGTGCAATGGGACCCATCCTCCGCCTCCTCCAGGTGCTCGCCCTCGCTCGCGCTCTCGCTGCGAGGGGCTGCAGGCAATTATAGTTGCGCCGATGGGCACGATTGGGGTCGGCGTGATCGGCGCCGGCTGGGGGGCGAATCACGCCCGGGTCGTGGCCGGGCTGGGCCCCTCCTTCTCCCTGCGGGCGCTCTGCTCGCGCCGCCGGGAGCGCCTGGCGCCCCTGGCCGGCGAGCTGGGGCTGGCGGCGGGCGCCCTGGAGACGGACTGGCGCCGGCTCGTGGCCCGCCCGGACGTCGACCTGGTGGTGATCACCGCGCCGGACGCCCTGCACCACCCCATGGGCCTGGGCGCCGTGCGCGCCGGGAAGCACGTCTTCTGCGACAAGCCGCTGGCGATGGACGCGGCCCAGGCCAGGGAGCTGCTGGACGCGGCGACGGCGGCCGGGGTGGCCCACTTCACCGGCTTCACCTGGCGCTTCGCGCCGCCCTTCGCCACCATGCGCCGCCTGCTGGGGGGCGGCGCGCTCGGGCCGCTGCGCTTCGTCGACGGGCACTTCCGGATCGGCCCGCCGGGCGCGGGCAAGGAGTGGCAGCTCGACCCCGAGCAGCGCGCCGGGGGCGTGCTGGGCAACCTCGGCGTTCACCTGATCGACCTCACCCGGGCCCTGCTGCTGGCCGGGGGGGACGCGGCGGCCGCGGTCGACGGCTGGCGGGTGTGGGCCCGCAACGACCTGCTCGAGCGCGACGGGCCGGCTGGCCCGGACGCGCCCCCGGGCAGCGCGGTGAACGACCTCTGCTGGATGCACATCCAGATGGGGCCGGACCGGCGGGCGCCGCAGGCCCGGCTGCAGGTCTCGCAGCTGCTCACCCTGCGGGCGGCCGACCCGGTGCGGGTGGAGGCCCACGGGCGCGCCGCCAGCGCGTTCGGCTACGCCAATCCGCTGGCGCCGGAGCGGCAGCGGCTGGCCTTACTGGCGCGCACCTCTGACCTGCCCCGCCCGGTCGAGCCGCTGGACTTCCCCGGCGGGCCCCCGGCGCCGCCGACGGCCGCCCTGCCCAGCGGCGGCCTGCTGCGCCCCACCATCGCCCACCTCTACGAGGGGCACATCCTCCCCCGCCTGCGGGACGGCGAGCGCCGGCCGGACACGCCGACGTTCGAGGACGGCTGGCTGGCGCAGCGGGTCATGGACGCCGCCCTGCGCTCGGCGGCGGAG
>DATLLM010000669.1:0-19458 GCA_035537855.1 Chloroflexota bacterium
CCCCGGGGTCGCCGAAGGCGACCACGACCGCCCGCACCGCGCCGCTCACCTGCGCGCCCCGCGGGGCGCTCGCCTCCCCGACCCCGCGCCCGCCCTATTTGGCGCGCACGTTGAAGGCGGCCGACCAGCGCCCCTGGTCGAAGCCGACCAGCAGGTGGTCACCCACCTGGAGCAGCGGCCGGCGCAGCAGGCGAGGCTCGTCCTCCATCTGCCGCAGCAGCTCGGCGTCGCTGTGGCTGCCCTGGTCGAGGCCCCGGGCGCGGTACTCCGTCGTCCGGGTGGAGAGGACGTCGGTGACCGCGCGCGGACCGATGATGTCCTCGATCTCCGAGGCCGTCAGCGGTCGCTTGAAGATCTCCCGCTCCACCACCGAGATGCCGTGAGCGGCGAGCCAGGCCCTGGCCTTCTCGCAGCTGGTGCAGCCGCGCTTGAAGTACAGCACCGGCGCCTCGCTCTCATCCACCGCACGCAGACTCGCCACGCTCCCGCCTCCTTCGACACAACCTCGCTCACGCACACACCGCACGCCCGACGCCCGCCGCCCCGCCGGCGCCTTGCCACGCGCCGCCGGGGGGCATCTGGGTGCGGACCGGCCCGGTGCTCGGGCCGGCCCGGTACGGAGGGATTCTACCGATGTGCGGGTAGCCGGGGCAGGGGGAGTGCTTCGGCCCGGCGCGGCTACTCCGTGGGCAGGCCGGCTTCCTTCCAGCCGCGGGTGCCGCCGTCGATCATGGAGACGTTGGTGAACCCCATGTCCTTCAGCGTCTTCGCCGCCAGCGCCGCCTGTCCGCCGCCGCCGCAGGTGGTGATCACCGGGGTGGAGCGGTCCTGCAGGCGCGGATCGCGCAGGCTCTCCGGGAGCTCGGTGTCCGCCCGCAGGGGGAGCATGCCCAGCGGGATGTTGACCGCGCCCGGGACGACGCCGGTGGCGGCCAGGTCTTCCGCCTCGCGCACGTCCACCACCACCACGTTGGGCGTCTCCTGCATCTTCTTCTGCGCGTCCTGGGGCGAGAGCACGTCGACCTGCTCCCGCGCCTCGGACACCATCTGCCGGAACGTCTTGGCCATACTGGTGTCACCTCTCCTGAACGATGAGCGCCGGATCCCGTCCGGCCGACCTCTATGCTATCAGTCCAGGAGGCGGCCGCTGCGCAGGCGCTGCTCGACGTCCTCGGGCCCCGGGAGGGCGCCCGTACCGAGCGCTTCGACCGAGAACGACGCCGCGGCGTTGGCGTAGCGGGCGGCGTCGGCCACGTCCCGCGAGGCGGCGTAGCGCAGGAAGAAGGCGGTGGCGAAGACGTCGCCCGCGCCGGTGGGGTCGACCTCGTCAACGCGGAACGCCGGGAAGCGCTCGCGGCGCCCGCCGCGCCAGACGGTGCAGCCCCGCCAGCCGTCGGTCACCACCGCCAGGCGGGACATCTCGGCGTAGCGCCGGATGAGGGCCTGATCGCCGGCCACGTCCTCGGGGCTGAAGATGAGCACGTCCACCCGGGACAGCACCCGCTCCGCCTCGGGCCAGGCCACGCCGGTGCGCACCCGGCCGTCGCGCTCCCGCGCTCGCAGCCAGCCCTGGGGGGTCGCCCCCACGAGCGCGGCCGCGGGGAAGACCTCGACGAGCGCCGCCGGCACCTCCTGGGCGACCGGGCCGAGGTGCACCACGCCGGCGCCGCGCCAGGCCGCGGGTACGGCCTCGGCCGGGATGGGAGGCGCCATCCGGCGCAGGTACTGCACCCGGCCGGTTGGGGTGTAGACGTTCTCGAACGTGGTGGTCACGTCCGCCGGGACGCGCTCCAGCGCGACCGGCCCGAGCAGGGCCGGCAGGCCCGGCTCGTCGGCGCAGCGGGTGAGGATGGCCGCGCGGTGGCCGAGGCGCTCGGCGGCGAGCGCGGCGAAGATCACCGAGCCGCCGTAGACGAAGCCGCCCGGGGCCGCCGCCACGACGTCTCGCGTGACGTGCCCGATGACCAGGAACGCCGGCGGGGGGCTCCCGCCGGCGGCGGCGGCCCCGACCGGCGGGGCGAGCGGGCCGTCCGCCATCAGCGCCGCGGCTTGATGACCACGCGCCGGGCGTCGCCCTCGCCGACGCTCTCGGTCATCACATCCGGGTCCTCGGAGAGGGCCAGGTGGATGATCCGGCGCTCGTTCGGCGGCATCGCCTCCAGCTGCATCGGCGTGCGCGTGCTGCGCACCCGGCTGGCGAAGCGCTGGGCCATACCCATCAGCAGCTCCTCCCGCCGCGAGCGGTAGCCGTCCGCGTCGACGGTCACCCGGATGTGGCGGCGCAGCTGCTTGTTCAGCATCAGCCCGAGCACGAACTGCAAGGCCCGCAGGTTCTCGCCGCGGCGCCCGATCAGATCGGCCACGTCGCCGCCGCGGATGTTCAGCAGCAGGGGATCGGCGGTCACCACGTCCACCTGCAGCTCGCGCATGCCCATGCGGTGGATCAGCTCGACCAGCATGATGCGCGCCAGCTCGGCGTCCCGCACGGCGTCCCGTGGCGGCGCGCTCGCCTCGTCTGCGGCCTCCGCACCGTTCCCGTCGGGGGCCCCCACGCCGTCGGCGACCTCGATCTCGCCGGCGATCTCCAGCTCGCCGGCGGCGAGGGCCGCGCCGGCGTCGCCGTTGGGGTCGGCGTCTTCGAGCGCATCGAGGTCGTCGAGGGACGCCACGCGGGTGACGCGAATGCGGGCCGGCTCGGCGCCGAAGCCGAGCAGGCGCCCGGGGCTGCCGGCGTGCAGCACCTCAACCTTCACCTGCTCGCGCGTGCAGCCGAGCTGCTGCAGGGCCCGCGCCACGGCCTCGTCGACGGACTTGGCGCTGACCTCGACGCCCCGGGTCGTCGTGTCCTGGAACTGCTCCCCCATGGTGACGCTCGTGCCCCCTGTACTGCCCTCGGGCCCTCCCGAGGTGCTACCGTTTGCCACTCGCCCGCCCTTCCTCGCGCCTGGCCGGGCCGTTGCCGCCGCGGCGGCCGTTGCGGTGACCGGAGCGCGACGGATTCGGCATCCCGTTGGCCTGGGCGGTCCCGTTGGCGCCCGCGGCGCTGGTGTTGCCGCTGCCGCCGCCTCCGGCGTTGCCGTTCGGGCCGCCCTTGCCGCCCGCACCGCCCGCACCGCCCGCGCTGGTGATGCCCGTCTGGCTCGGACTGGCGGGGGTTCGGTTCGGGAGCAGCGAGCCCCAGCCGGTCTGGAAGTACTGCTGCACGATACCGGCCAGGTTCTGGGTCAACCAGTAGAGGACGACGCCGGCGGCGATGGTCGTCCCGAAGTAGAGCATCATCAGCGGCATGAACTGCATGATGGAGTTCTGCATCCGCTGCTGCGGGTCGTCCGAGGGCATGGTCATCATCCGCTGCTGCACCCACTGGGTGGCGGCGGTGAGGATGGGCAGGATGAACGGGATGGAGACCCCGGCGATGAGGATGACGTCCGGGTGGGCGAGGTTGGGGATCCACATCCACGGCTGCTGGAACATGGGATCGGTTTGGGAGAGGGCGTTCAGGGCCGCGTAGAGGGCGAAGAGGATGGGCATCTGCACCACCAGCGGGAAGCACCCGGCGGCCGGGTTGACCCCCCGCTCCTTGTACAGGGCCATCGTCTCGACCTGCAGCTTCTCCCGGTCCTTGCCGAACTTGCGCTGCAGCTCCTTCAGCTCCGGCTGGAGCCGGGACATCGCCTTCTGGGAGCGGTACTGCTGAATGGTCAGCGGCAGCAGGACGACCCGCATCAAGATGGTGAAGACGATGATGGCGAGGCCGGCGCTCCCCAGAACGGAAGCCAGGAACTGCAGGGCGTGCTCCAGGGGTTGGACGAGGAGCAGGTTCCAGTAATACGTCCGCGGGTCGTCCACGCTCGTGGGCTCCCTACACTCCCCAGAAATAAGACATCCCGGAGACCTCGACCCGGGCGACCCCGTCAGGGCACCGGATCGTAGCCACCGGGATTGAACGGGTGGCAGCGGCAGATCCGCCGCACCGCCAGCCAGCCACCCCGGAGTATACCATGGCGCTCGATCGCCTCGTACCCGTAGACCGAGCAGGTGGGGTAGAAGCGGCAGGTCGCCACCGGGAAGAGCCAGGGCTTACTCTTCTGGTAGGCCCGAATCGAGAGCAGCGCCAGGTGCTTCACGCCTGCGCCTCCGCCGCCCCCGGCGCGACGGCGGGGGCGGAGACCGGCGGGGGCGCGTCCGCGGACAGCAGTCCGGCGCGGCGCAGCAGCTCGTCGACGGCCCCGGCCAGGCCGGGATAGGGCGCCGCCGCCGCCGCCGGACGAGCGTTGAGCACCAGGTCCCAGCCGGCGGGGAGACCCGGCAGCCGGCGCCGGACGATCTCTCGCAGCCGGCGCTTGACCCGGTTCCGCACCACCGCCTTGCCCACCCGGCGCGACACGACGAGGCCGCAGCGCGTCTGCGGCGGGTCTGCGCGCACGGCGTTGAGCACCAGCAAGGCGTTCCCCCACGTCCGCCCGCGGCGCCTGGCCCGCTCGAAAGCCGCCGGCTCCCGCAGGCGGTGCTGCGGCTGCATCGGACGACCAGTCGCCGGCCGCGCCCGAAGGCGGGGCTACACCGCCAGGCGCTTCCGCCCCTTCAGGCGGCGCGCCTTGAGCACGCGCCGGCCGGCCTTGGTGCGCATCCGCTTCATGAAGCCGTGTACGCGCTGCCGGCGGCGCGACTTGGGCTGCCAGGTCCTCTTCACCACAGCACTCCGCTTGCTCTGATCGAGATCGAGATCGTGTCGACGTACCCGCCCGAAACGGGCGACCGGGCGACCGCGCCCGGAGGCGGGTATCCGGCGCCGGCCCGCGCCGTCGGCAGCGGGTCAAGCGATACAGTCTAGCAGACGTCGATCCTGGAGCAGGCCCGGCCGGGCGGCGAGCGTGCGCGGATCGAAGCCCAGGCGGGCGTGCCCCGCCGGCCCGCCGTACCAGGCCACCTGGGCGGCCGCGGTCGTGTCCGGGGGCGCACCGCGCAGGGCCTCGGCCAGCTCGGTCCCGATGGCCTCGGCGTGCTCCGGCGCTCCCGCCTCACCCCGGCTCCAGGGGAACTCCAGCCGGCCCGGGGCGCTCGCCACCTGGATCGCGGGGGCGTACTCCCAGACCGGGCGGCTGACCCCCACGGCGTAGAGCAGGGCCGCCCCGCAGCGGGCCCGCAGCGCGCCCGCCGCCCGGTTCACGGTCACCGGGTCGGCCGCCGAGCCGGTCACTCCCAGCACCGCTCCGGGCCGGCGGCGCTCGTCGTCCAGGGCGAGCACCCGCGTCTCCAGGGCGCCGGCCAGGGCGATGGCCAGGGGCTGGCTCTCCGGGTCGAGGGGGGCGACGGCGGCGAAGCGCCACTCCAGCAGGCGGGCGACGGCGGCGAAGCGGGCCAGCGTCTGGGCCAGCTCGGCCAGGGAGTCGAAGCCCAGCGCCGGGTAGGCCGGGACGTCGATCCCGTCGTCCTCGGGCAGGCCGAGCAGCATCGCCCCGGCGTAGCCGTAGAACGCCACCTTGGGAGCGATCGCCCCGGCGTCGTCGAACGGCCGGCGGAACTCGCCGAAGCGCTCCAGCCCGTCGAGCGCGGCCGCGGCGTAGCAGTGCCCGGGCGTGCACTCCAGGGCGCGCCGGAAGTGCACGGCCGCCAGGGTGTGGTCGTCGCGGCGCAGGGCGATGTCCCCCAGCCGGCAGAAGATGGGCGCCGCCCGCTCCCCGAGCTCCTCGACGCCGCCGGAGACGATGCGGCTCAGGTTGCTCCGCGCCGCCTCCAGCTCGCCCCGGGCGGCGAAGAGCTGGGCCTGGTTGTAGAGCGCCACCGTATCGTCCGGGCGCAGGCCGAGCGCCACCCGGTAGCAGGCCTCCGCTTCCGGCTCCAGGCCGTGCGTCTGGCAGACGCGGCCGCGGGCCAGGAGGTACAGGACGTTGTGGGGGTCGAGGGCGCAGGCCCGGCGGTAGCTGGCCAGGGCCAGGTCCCACTCCCCGGCCTGCTGCCGCTGTAGCCCCTTCTGGTAGTGCTGGTCGGCCAGCACCCGGGCGAAGAAATGGGCCGGCTCAGCCGGACTCCCTTCGGCCATCGATCCGAGTGTACACTGCCCGCGCGAGCAGCCGGTCCGAGCCGCTCGCCAGGGAGGAACAGGGCGAGGGTATGGCCGAACAGCCGCTGGCCGTGGTCACCGACAGTCTGGCCTGGCTGCCCGAATCGCTTGCCCGGGAGCACGGCATCACGGTCGTCCCGCTGCACATCACCATCGGGGACGAGCACTTTACGGAAGGCGTCGATCTGTCCAACCGGGAGTTCTTCCGCCGGCTGGCCGAGGCGCGCGTCCTGCCCAAGACGTCGCAGCCGGCCCCGGGCGAGTTCCTGACGGCCTTCCGGGCGCTGGCCGACGGGGGGGCGCCGGCGATCGTCTCGGTCGACGCGACGGGCAAGCTCAGCGGCACGGTGCGCTCGGCGGAGACGGCCGCCGGTCTGCTGCGGCAGGAGCGCCCCGACTACCCCATCGAGGTGATCGACAGCGGCACGATCGCCACCTGCCAGGGGATCACCGCCGTCCGGATGGCCGAGCGCGCCGCCGCCGGGGCCGGATTCGACGACGTGGTCGCGCTGGCCCGCGCGCTGCCGGCGAAGACCCACCTGCTCTTCGTCCTGGAGACGATGGAGTACCTGCAACGGGGGGGCCGGATCGGGCGGGCCCAGGCCATGCTGGGCAGCCTGCTGCGGATCAAGCCCATCCTCTCGGTCGTGGACGGCGAGGTGACCCCCAAGGACCGGGCCCGCACCCGGGGCCAGGCGATCGACCGCTGCCTCGAGCTGCTGGCGGAGGACGCCGGGGGGCGACCGCCGGCGCACGTCGGCATCCTGCACGCGGACAACCCCGCGGCGGCCGCCGAGCTGAAGGCGCGGCTGCGGGAGCGCTTCGCCGTCCCGGATGCGGTGCTGATGGAGGTCGAGATCGGGCCGGTGATCGGCACGTACACCGGGCCGGGCGCGTTCGGTCTCTCCTGGTACTGCGACTGAGCGCCGCGACCGCGCCCGGCGGCCGGGGCGCTCAGCGCTCGCCCCCGGCGTCGGGCAGGCCCCGGGCCAGCCCGACGCAGGCGAAGAGCAGGACGACCGAGGTGATGGCGAAGACCGCCCGGATGCCGAGGGTCGCGGCCACGGCCGCGCCGAGCAGGGGGCCGAAGGCGCTGCCGAGCGACGAGGCGCTGGCGGCGACGCCGAACGCCACCCCCCGCCGATCCGGGGGCGTGGCCAGCCCGATCACCGCCTGGGTGCTGGGGATCAGGGCCCCGTTGAACAGGCCGAGGCCGACCCGCAGCAGGAGCAGCTGCTCGACGTTCGTCACCAGCGCCTGGGGGAAGTAGAGCAGGGTCGAGCCGGCGGCGGCCACGAGCAGCACCGGCTTGTGGCCCAGGGTGTCGGCCGCCCGGCCGGCGCCGATGGCGCTCAGCGAGCCGAACAGCCCGCCGAGCCCCAGGACGAGTCCGGTGACCGTGGCCGCCCGGTCGCTCTCGCCGCTGAGCTCCTTGATGTAGAGGGGCAGCACGGGCGAGACGACGGTGGTGGCGAACTGCAGGGCGAAGAGCACCATCACCATCGTCAGCAGGGGCGCCGAGGTGGTCGCCCAGCGCAGCCCGGAGAAGACGCCGACGCGGGCGCCCCGGTGCACCGGGCGCCCCCGCTCCGGCACGCCGGCGAAGACGATGACCCCGGAGAGGAACATCAGCGCCCCGGTGATCAGGAAGGCGGGCCGGAAGCCGAAGCGGTCGGCCACGATCCCGCCGATCAGGGGCCCGACGGAGGCGCCGCCGAACGTGGCCACCTGCATCAGGCCGACGCTCGACCCCAGGCGGTCGCGGGGGACGACGGTGGTCACCAGCACGGTGATCGCCGCCTGGACGCCGGTGATGGCCCCCTGCACGACGCGCAGCCCGAACAGCCCGGCGGCGCTGCGCACGAAGCCCATCGCGCCGACCACGAAGGCCCCGCCGAACATCGCCCGGCCGACCATCAGGCGTGGCCCGCGGCGGTCGGCGACCGACCCCCAGAACGGACCGAGCAGGGCCATCACGAGGGAGAAGGCGGCCGACGAGGCGCCGGCCCAGAGCGCGGCCGCCCCGGCGTCCGGCACCCCCAGGGTCTGGATGTAGAGGGGCAGGAAGGGCAGCACGAAGGAGAAGGCGACGGCGGAGATGAGCTGCGCGGCGCAGAGCGCGGCGAGCTGCCGGCGCCACCGGGCGGGGGCCCCGGGCGGGGCGATTCGCTCCTGTGCCAAGGAGAGTCCCTTCTTTAATATGCTAGAATCGTAATACGACAGTACGGACCCGGCGCCGCGCCGGGTCGGAGCCGATCAGCGCCCCAGGGTACCTCTGTGCAGGCCGTGGGCGCGCCAGGCAGGCGCAGATGCGAGGTCACAGCGTTGGCAACAACTGATCTTCCCCGTCAGGGGCCCCCCACCGCCAGCGGCGGCGACGGCTACACCGCCTCCAACATCCAGGTGCTCGAGGGGCTGGAGCCGGTCCGCCGGCGCCCCGGCATGTTCATCGGCAGCACGGACGTCCGGGGGCTCCACCACCTGGTCACCGAGATCGTGGACAACTCGGTGGACGAGGCCCTGGCCGGCTACTGCGACCGGATCGAGATCGTCATCCGCCCGGACGGCGTCGTCACCGTCTCGGACAACGGCCGGGGCATCCCCGTCGACGCCCACCCGACGCACAAGGTGGCGGCGCTCGAGCTGATCATGACCACGCTCCACGCCGGCGGCAAGTTCGGCGGCGGCGGCTACAAGGTCTCGGGCGGCCTCCACGGCGTCGGCGCCTCGGTGGTCAACGCCCTGTCCAAGTGGTGCCGGGTGGAGGTGCGCAAGGGCGGGAAGGTGCACGTCCAGGAGTACGAGTACGGCGTGCCCACCGCCCCTCTGCACGTCACCGGGGAGACCACCGAGCACGGCACCACCGTCTCCTTCCTCGCCGACGACAAGCTCTTCGAGACCACCGAGTACGAGTTCGACACCCTGGCCCAGCGCTTCCGGGAGATGGCGTACCTCAACGCCGGGCTGCAGTTCTCGTTCGTCGACCAGCGCGGCGAGGAGCCGCCCCGGGAGGTCAACTTCTACTTCGAGGGGGGCATCGCCTCGTTCGTCAGCCACCTCAACCGCGGGCGGGGCGCGCTGCACTCCCCGCCGCTGCACGTCAACCGGGAGGTGGGCAGCAACGGCAAGACGGTCAGCGTCGAGGTCGCGATGCAGTACAACGACGGCTTCGACGAGCGGGTCTTCGCCTTCGCCAACACCATCCACACCGTGGACGGGGGCACCCACCTCACCGGGTTCCGGGCGGCGATCACCCGCCAGCTGAACGACTACGCCCGGAAGATGGGCGCCCTCAAAGAGGCGGACGCCTCGCTGACCGGCGAGGACGTGCGCGAGGGCCTGACCGCGATCATCAGCGTGAAGCTCCAGGAGCCGCAGTTCGAGGGGCAGACCAAGGGCAAGCTGGGCAGCCCCGAGGTGCGCTCGGCGGTTGAGACGGTGGTCAACGACTACCTCGCCGAGTACTTCCACGAGAACCCCAACGACGCCCGGCGGATCGTGGAGAAGTCCCTCACCGCGGCCCGCGCCCGGGAGGCGGCCCGCCGGGCGCGCGACCTGGTCATCCGCAAGACCGCCCTGGAGGGCCTGGCCCTCCCCGGCAAGCTCGCGGACTGCTCGGAGCGCGATCCCGCCCGCTGCGAGATCTACATCGTGGAGGGGGACTCCGCCGGCGGGACGGCCAAGCAGGGGCGCGACCGGGCCTTCCAGGCCATCCTCCCCCTGCGGGGCAAGATCCTGAACGTGGAGAAGAGCCGGCTGGACAAGATGCTCTCCAGCGCCGAGCTGCGCACCCTGATCACCGCGCTCGGCACCGGCATCGGCGACACCTTCAACGTGGACAAGCTGCGCTACGACCGGGTCGTGATCATGACCGACGCGGACGTGGACGGCAGCCACATCCGCACCCTCCTGCTGACCTTCTTCTTCCGCCACATGGAGGCGCTCGTCACCCAGGGCCACCTCTACATCGCCCGGCCCCCGCTGTACCGCATCGCCTACGGCCGGGAGCTGCGCTACGCCTACACCGAGGCCGAGCGGGACACCATCGTCAAGGGGCTCAACCGCCGGGTGGAGGTCAGCCGCTACAAGGGCCTGGGCGAGATGACCGCCCAGCAGCTCTGGGAGACGACCATGGACCCGACCGTGCGCAAGATGCTGCGCGTGGAGATCGACGACGCCATCGCCGCCGACCAGACGATCGACATGTGCCTCGGCGCGGACGTCGCCCCCCGCAAGCGGTGGATCCAGACCCACGCCGCCGAGGTGAAGAACCTCGACACGGTCAGCTGACGGCGTCCGGCTGAGGGCAGACGTGGCAGGGCGGCCGGCGTCGAACGTGGTCCGGCAGCGAGCGCGAAAGCGGGGGCGCCCGGGCCGGACGCCCCCGGGGGCCGGACGGTGAGCGGCGTCGCCCTGGACGCCATGGGCGGCGACGGCGCCCCCGCCGTCGCCGTCGAAGGCGCCGTCGAGGCCGCCCGCACCGGCGTCGCCGTCACCCTCGTCGGGCGCACCTCCGCGGTGCGCCCCCTGCTGGACGCCGTGCCCGGCGCCGCCGGCCTGCCCATCGAGCTGGTCGAGGCGCCGGACGTGGTGGAGATGGACGAGCATCCCGTCAACGCCGTGCGCCGCAAGCGGGACGCGTCGATCGTCGTCGCCACCCGGCTGCTGGCCGAGGGGAAGGTGGACGCCCTCTACTCCGCCGGCAACAGCGGGGCGGTGATGGCCGCCGCCCTGTTCACCCTGGGTCGCATCGAGGGCGTGCACCGGCCGGCCATCGGCGCCGTGGTTCCCCTGCTGGAGGGGCAGTGCCTCGTCCTCGACGTCGGGGCGAACGCGGACTGCGAGCCCCTCAACCTGCTCCAGTTCGCGCAGCTCGGCGCCGCCTACGTCGAGGGCGTCTACGGGCTCTCCCGGCCCCGCGTCGGCCTGCTCAGCAACGGCGAGGAGGAGACCAAGGGCAACGCCCTCGTCCAGGCCGCGCACCCCCTGCTCAAGGGCAGCGGGCTGCGCTTCGTCGGCAACGTCGAGGGCAAGGACGTCACCGCCGGCGCGGCCGACGTCGCCGTCTGCGACGGCTTCACGGGCAACATCCTGCTCAAGACGGGTGAGGGCGTGCAGGAGCTCATCTTCGGGCTCGTGCGCCGCGCCGTGGCGAGCAAGCTGCACTACCGGCTCGCCGGGGCCGTCCTCCGTCCCGCCCTGCGCGCGGCCGCCAGGGGCCTGGACTACACCGAGGTCGGCGGCGCCCCCCTGATCGGCGTCCGCGGCGCCGTCTTCATCGGGCACGGGCGCTCGAACGCCAAGGCCATCGCCAACGGCCTGCGCGCCGCCGCCCGGGCCGGCGGCGGGGACCTGCTGCCCCGCCTCCAGGCGGCCGTCGACCGGCCGAGCGCGGCGCCGGCCGTTCCGCCCCCGGCCCCCGGCTGATGCTCGCCGTCAGCGGCGGCCGGCTCGTCTCGCCCGGCCTCGCCGGCGACGACGCCGGGCCCGGGACCGTGTTGATCGAGGGCGGCGTCGTCGTCGCCGCCGGACCGGAGTCGCAGATCGACGTGCCCGCCGGCGCCGCCCGGCTGGACGCCGCCGGCGCCGTCGTCGCCCCCGGCTTCGTGGACGTCCACGTCCACGGCGGGGCCGGTGCGGACTTCATGGACGCCACGCCCGAGGCGGCGCGCGCGGTCTGCCGCTTCCACGCCGCCGGCGGCACGACCACCCTGCTGGCCACGACCGCGGCCGCCTCGCGCGACGAGCTGCTCGCCGCCCAGGCCGCGGTCGCCGCCCTGATGGCGGACCCGGCGGGGAGCGGTGGCGCCGCCATCGCCGGCGTCCACCTGGAGGGGCCGTACTTCGCCCCGACGAAGCACGGCTGCCACCTGCCCGATCAGGTGCGGCCGCCGCGCCCGGAGGAGTACCTGCCGCTGCTGGAGGCCTACCCCGGCCTGGTGCGCTGGATGACCCTCGCGCCGGCGCGGCGCAGGGCCCGGATCAGGTCGAGGGCGCCGGCGCGGTGGCGGCGGCCGGCCACACCGAGGCGACCGAGCCGCAGATCCTCGCGGCGCTCGACGCCGGCTTGAGCCACGCCACCCACCTCTACTGCGCCATGAGCACCATCACCCGCGACGGCCCGCGGCGCATCCCGGGCCTGGTCGAGACGGCCCTGGCCTCGGACCGCCTGACCACCGAGGTGATCGCGGACGGCCACCACCTGGCCCCCACGCTGCTGACCATCGCCGCCCGGGCCAAAGGGCCGCAGCAACTCCTGCTGGTCACCGACGCCATGCGCGGCGCCGGCATGCCGGACGGGCGCTACGCTTTCGGACCCCGCCACGGCACGCTGGCCGTGGTCGAAGGCGGCGTCGCGCGCACCGAGGACAACTCCGGCTTCGCCAGCAGCACCGTCCGCACCTGTGACCTGGTGAGCAATATGGCGCGGCTGGCCGGATGCGGTCTCGCCGCCGCGCTCGAGATGGCCAGCCTGACTCCGGCCCGGGCCCTGGGCCTCGACGGACGCAAAGGGCGCCTCGCGCCGGGCTACGACGCCGACCTCGTCGTGCTGGACGCCGGCCCCGATGGCGCCCTGACCGTGCGGGCCACGCTCGCCGGAGGGGTCGCCGTCTACCGGGCCTGAACGCCGGGCGCTCGACCGTGGCGCGAACGGGGAGGGCTCAGTTGCTGTTCGCGCCCGCCGCGCCGCCGGTGACCCCGAGCAGCGTGGCCAGCGCGTCGGCCAGACGCTGCGGATCGTGGCGGTAGACCACGTTGCCGACGATCGCCGCCGCTCCGGGGGCCTGGCCCGGCCCGGCCGGCACCGGCATCCGCTCCATCATCCTGGTGGCCAGGTCGGCCGCGACCACCACCGCCCCCTCGGCCGTCGAGAGGCGACGCAGGCGCCGGCCGGCGCTGACCACCGGACCGTCCTTGCCGGTCGCCTCGTCCGGCAGCACGGGGGTCGCGAGCGAGGCCGAGTAGCGCTCCTCGATCAGCCGGTCGTCCGTCGCCCGATTGACCAGCACGTAGTCCAGCTTGAGCCCGCCGTAAGCGTGCACGGCCCGCACGTAGTCGGCGACGCCGAAGTGGTCGGTCTGCCCCGGCTCGGTCATCAGGCTGGCGACCAGGATCTTGCGCGCCCGGCTGGCCTGGAGCGCCTCCCGCAGCTCCCGCACCAGCAGGTTGGGCAGGACGCTGAGGTAGAGGCTGCCGGGCCCGAACACGATCGCGTCCGCCTGGCGGATGGCGTAGAGCGTCTCCGGGCGCACCGCCAGGTCGACGGTGCGGAAGAAGCCGTCGCCGGCGTCGAGCACCGCCTGCGGCGCTTCGCCCGGGCGGACGAGGAAGATGCGCTTGATCGGCACCCCGCTGCGCCGCGCCCGGATGGCGGCGGCGCCGTGCAGGATGGTGCCGTGCTCCAGCTCGGCGCAGACCTCCACCGGCTCGTCGACGGGATAGAGCAGGCGGTCGCCAGCGCTGGCGCTGAGCGATCCCTCCAGCTCAGCCGGCAGGGGGCCGTCGGCGACGCTGGCCACGCCGAGCAGCTTCTTGGCGTAGTGGTCGCGGTGCTGCTGGAGGGCGACGAAGCCGCGGTGCCCGGCCAGCGCGATCACCTCGGGGCGGCGCTGGGGCAGCCGGTAGTTGTAGACCACGTCCACGAGCCGGCCACCGTCGCTGACGTAGGGGGGCTGCACGGCCGTCATCAGCGAGCGGTTGAGCTGCACGATGGCCAGGGCGACGGCCCCGACGCCGGCGGCGAGGAAGAGCGTCCCCCGCCAGGCCCGGTCGATCGGCTGCAAGGTGAAGTAGTAGACCCACTCCGGAAAAGGCTGCGTCCGGTAGAGCTGCACCAGCACGAAGGCGATGCCCAGCGCGACGCAGGTCAGCCCCACCAGGAGCAGCCCCACCCAGCGCTTGACGTTCATCCCCGGATGCGACCACTTGGCCAGGTCGTGAATCCAGGAGGTCAGCCGGTCCCACCAGCGCGGCAGCCGCATGGTAGGCAAATCCTAGCACGGCGTCCTCGGGCGAACGGGCTGCGCCTCTCGGAGCCGGAGGGCGCGCGACCGCCGGCGGCGGCCGGCCCGAGAGCGGGTCAGCCCGTAGCCGGGCGGAAAGCGGGCCGGCCGCGGGACACCGGGGCGGCCGCGGCGGCGGTCGCCGCCACCGCCTCGCGGGCGGCGACGATCCCGGCGAGCTCGGTCGCCACCAGGACCGGGTCGTGGCGCACCGCGTCCAGCTTGTTCCACAGCAGGCGCTCTTCGCTGCCCGCCTCGATCAGGTTGCCGGCCACCACGGTGACGCCCAGGTCGCCGATCCGGCGCAGCTCCTCGGCGCTCAGCGCCAGGGCGTAGAGCCCCTGGCGGCGGTGGCGCTCCAGGACGTGCTCGGGCGGCAGCCCGGTGTTGACCAGGGCGTAGTCGAGCTGGCCGCTGCCGAGGTAGCGGGCGATCTCGGCGACGTGGTCGAAGACGGTGAACCCGTCCGTCTGGCCCGGCTGAGTCGTGGTGTTGCAGACGTAGACGGTGCAGGCGCCGCGGGCGCGGGCCTCGGCGATGGCCTGCGCCACGCCGGGGATGATCAGGCAGGCGATCACGGTGGTGAACAGGCTGCCCGGGCCGATGGTGATCAGGTCGGCCGACCGGATGGCCTCGAGCACCGGCGGGTAGGCTTCCACGCCGTCGTCCCGCAGGAAGACCCGCTTGATGGCCGGCTTGTCCAGCCCCCGGACGGAGACCTCTTCGTAGCGCAGGGAGCCGTCCACCAGCTCGGCGCAGATGTGCGTGTTGGCCAGGGTCACCGGCAGCAGCGTGGCCGCGGGCTTGAGCAGGCGCTGCATCTCCAGCACGGCCCGCTCGAAGCTGCC
Source organism: Chloroflexota bacterium (assembly GCA_035537855.1). Taxonomy (GTDB): domain Bacteria; phylum Chloroflexota; class UBA11872; order UBA12225; family UBA12225; genus DATLLM01. The sequence goes on from DATLLM010000669.1 coordinate 14,916, forward strand.
CGTCATCTGGGCCAGCGCGGCGAGGAACAGGTTGCCGAAGGCGACGCCGTTGAACTCGTCCAGCCGGTTGCTGACCAGCCGGTGCTGGAAGAGGTCCCGCAGGATCGGATCGGCCTCGGAGAGGCTGACCATGGCGTTGCGGATGTCGCCCGGCGCCGGGACGTTGAGGGCGCTGCGCACCACCCCGGTCGAGCGGCCGGAGTCGGTGACCGCGATCACGCCCGTCAGATACGGGGTGTGCCGGCGCAGGCCCTGAATCACCTGCCCGGCGCCGACCCCGCCGCCGAAGGCGACCGCTCGAAATCGTTGCGTATCGACCGTTTCGCTCACACGCTGCCCCAGATAGGTTCGCCACCGGCGGCCGCACGATCAACCGGAGGTCAACCGCAGGCCGAAGCCGGCGCCGTGATGCTAGCACAACGAGTCCGCGGCGCGTGGGTTCCGTCTTGACAACGCCGCCCCGGCGGCCCTTCAGTCTCCGGCCCGCTAGCGCTATAGTGTGGCGCCACCACCGCTCGTGCCCGTTCGTGCCCCGGATGGAGCGCCAACCTGTGCCGCCGCGCTACTTCACGCTGGACGAGGCGAACCGCCTCCTGCCCCGCGTCCGCGACCTGATCGAGCGGCTGCAGCACCTCGCCGCCGAGGTCGAAGCGCTGAACCGCGCCCTCCAGAACGGCGGCCGGGCCGGCGCCGACGCCCCATCGGCCAACGGCAACGGCGTGCACACCAACGGCTCGGCGCAGGACGCCTACTCGGCCCTCGCCCGCGCCGAGCAGGCCCGGGCGGAGATGCGCCGGCTGCTCGAGGAGCTGGAGTCGATCGGCTGCGAGTTCAAGGACGTGCGCACCGGCCTGGTCGACTTCCGCGCCATACGGGACGGCCGCGCCGTCTACCTCTGCTGGCGCCTGGGCGAGGAGCGGATCGCCTTCTGGCACGAGCTGGACGCCGGCTACGCCGGCCGCCAGCCGCTCTGAGCCTCCCCCCAGGCGAACCGCGCGTCTCGGTCGAGTACACGCGCCTGCCCGTTCCGGCGTGGCCTCGCCGCTGGCGCTAGCCGGCGGCCGCCCGCTCCCGGTGGCCGTTGCCGTTGCGCTCCCGGAAGCGACGCGAACGGGCGAAGCGCCCGCCGGGGAAGAAGGCCCGCAGGCGGTACTCCACGATCAGCAGGATCATGCGCAGGCCGAGCCGCACCGCCTTCACCGGATCGCCGGTGACCGAGGACGTGCCGACGCGCTTGGTGTAGTTGATCGGGATCTGCACCATGGCCTGGCCGTAGAGCAGGGAGAGCAGCATCATCTCCGGGCCGAAGAAGCTGCCCCCCACCCGGAAGTCGGGCTGGATCTGGCGCAGCGCGGGCGCCTTGATCAGGCGCAGGGTGCAGCCGACGTCGGTCAGGTTCGTGCCGTTGAACAGGAACTCCATCAGCTTGGCCACGGCGTAGTTGCCCCAGCGCAAGAAGAGCCCCATGTTGGCCCCGGTCCAGATGAACTGGCGGTAGGTGCGGGAGCCGTAGACGACGTCGAAGTCCTCGGAGTAGGCCAGCAGCTTGTGCACGTCCTTGCCCCGGAACGTGCCGTCCGGCTCGGCCACGATCAGCAGGTCGCCGGTGGCCTCACGGAAGCCCCGCTGGATGGCGTGGCCGTAGCCTTGCTGCGGTTCGTGGACGAGCCGGGCGGAGGTGCGGCGCACCTCCTCGTCCGTCCCGGCGGCGGCGTTGTTGTTGACCACCAGGACCTCGTCGACGAGTCCGGTCGCCAGGAACTCGCCGATGGCGGCGAAGATCGAGTCCCGCTCGTTGTAGGTGGGGAAGATCACGGAGACGCGGGCGTTGCGCCACATTGCGGGCTGTAGGATAGCGGCCAGGGGAGCGCCGAGGAGGGCAGCATGAGTGAGTCGGGTCAGGAGCCGCCCCTGCCGCCTGAGGTCGACGGGGCCATCCGCGCGGCCGCCGGGGCCGAATCCCCGGAGCGGGCAGCGCTCACCCTGGCGGCCATCGCCAACCGGGCGGTCGCCGAGCTGAACAAGCTGGCCCGCGCGGAGGCCACCGCCCGCCGCGGTCAGCCCGAGTGGGGCTCCTGGGCCGGCCTGGCCAACACCGCCCGCGACGCCGTGCTGCGCGTCGCCACCTGCCGCAAAGCGGCGACCGAGCTGGTCAAGAACGCCGGCTAGCGGTCCGGCTCAACCGGCCGGCTCGAGGCCGCTGGCCTTGAGCTCCTGCTGGGCCTTCTCGAAGCGGTCCTCCACTTTGCCCCGCTGCTGCGTCACCCAGGCCACCAGCTCGGCCGCCCCGTGCTCGAAGCTGACCTGGGGCTCGTAGCCGAGCAAGCGCTCCGCTTTGGAGATGTCCGGGTAGCAGTGGCGGGTGTCCCCGGGCCGGAACTTGCCGAGCACGTCCGGCGACATCCCGTCCTTGTCCGCGCCCATCTCCCGGATCAGCGTCCAGGCCACGTCCATCACGCTCATCACGGAGCCGGTGCCGACGTTGATCGGCTCGTAGTCCGCCTCGGAGCGCTCCAGCGCCTGGGCGTTGGCGCGGGCGATGTCGGTGGCGTGCACGAAGTCCACCAGCTGCTTGCCGTCCTCGTAGATCGGCGGGCGGTTTCCGGCCAGAATGCGCGAGCTGAAGATCGCGGCGACCCCCGTGTAGGGGTTGGAGAGGGCCTGGCGGGCGCCGTAGACCTGCCAGTAGCGCAGGGCCACGGCCGGGATGCTGTAGGCGTGGCCGATGGCGAGGAACATCTCCTCGTGGTCGCGCTTACCCACGGCGTAGGTGTTGACCGGGATGAGAGGCTTGTCCTCGGTGGTCGCCACCGGCTCCAGCTCGCGACCGCACCCCTCGATCGGGCAGCGCACCTCCCACTCGCTGCGCTGCAGCTGCTCCAGGGGCCGGAAGCGGGGATTGACGGCGCCGTGCACCGCGCAGCGGTAGCCGCCCTCGCCGTAGATGGACTTGCTGCTGGCGACGACCATCTTGCGCAGCCGGTCGCGCACGGACGGGGTGTTCACGACCGCGTCCAGGACGGTGGCGCCGCCGAGGCTGTTGATCTCGGTGTAGCGCCGGATCTCGTACATGCTCTGGGGCACGCCGACCAGCGCGGCCTGGTGCATCAGGTAGTCGGCGCCGTCCAGGGCCTTGACCACGGCGTCCTGGTCGCGCACGTCCCCCTGGATGAACTCCACGTCCCGGGAGAGGTAATCGGGCGGCTGGCCGCTCTCGGCGAGCTTCCCGTGCACCTGCGGCTCGAGCGAGTCGAAGACGCGGACGTCGTAGCCGCGGCGCAGCAGCTCCTCGACGATGTACGAGCCGATGAACCCGGCGCCCCCGGTGACGAGGACCTTGCCCTTGGTGCTAGTCATGGCTACCGATTCTACTGAAGTCTGCCGAACGCCCCCGGCCGCCCGCAGCCGGCGTCCGCTTCGACCGAACCGGGGCCGCGCGGCTCGAGAGCGGGTCGGGAACCGGCGCTAGACCCGCCGGGCCATCTCCCGCTCGTCCTCCAGGGCCACCCGCTGCCGGTCCTCGAGGTACTCGCCGAGCACGCGGAAGATGGCGCCGAAGGCGAGCATGATCTCGCCGCTGCGCTGCACCACCTGCACCCAATCGATCTTACGACCTGCCATCTTCTCCGCCACCGTCCCGGGCTCGCCGTCCGACCTGATCACGTGGTCCTCGTCCGGTGCCTCGCGCCGGGTGAGCACGAGGGCCGTCGCGGCCGCGCTGAACGCGTTGCCGAACGAGCCCGACCACCGGTCGGCGAGGACGCGGCGCTCGAGCGGCGTCAGCGGGTACCCGCCGAGGCGCTCCATGACCCCCTCGCCGGCCGCGCTCCCCAGGAAGTAGCCGATGGCCCTCCCCAGGATCTGCCCGCCGACCAGACCGATGACCGCGCCGGCCCATTTGCTCTGCAACAACTCCACGGATCACGCCTCGGGCACGCAGTATGCCACGCCCTCGCGCTGCTGGCCTATTCCGTCGGCGGACGGTCGCGGGCGGACTCCCGCACCGAGACCACCGGATCGCCCCAGCCGGCCCAATCGTAGGCGGTGTCTTCGCCCGGGACGGTGCTCAGGGTCAACCGCACGGTGCGGCCGCCCCAGGGCGAGAGGTCGGCTTCCACCGGCACCCAGCGCCGCTCGGACGCCTCCGCCCGCGGGTTCAGGGCGTGGTCGAGCACCGTCCGGGGGCCGGGGTCGCCGTCGCCGAGCGGGGTGACCGTCAGGCGGAACCGCACGCCGTCCCCCTCGGGCGCGCTCCACGTCTCCGGGTCGAGGGCGACGACGGACTGGAACCACACCGTGCGGCCGGCGGGGAGGGCGACGTCGACCGAGACCTCGGAGGGCGGGTGCAGGTAGAGCCACTCCCGGCGGGAGGTGCCGGCGGCGCCGCGGCCGGCGTCGGGGTCGGTCAGGGTCAGAAAGCGCACGTCGGCGAAGCGGTCGCGCCCCAGGGTCGCCCCGCTCGGCGAGGCGATGCGGGCCTGCCCGGCGCGGGCCGCCTCGGCCAGATTGACCAGCAGGGCGCCGCCGGCCACCGGGGCCGCCT
>DATLLM010000670.1:0-4169 GCA_035537855.1 Chloroflexota bacterium
GCACAACGGCGACCGCCGGCCCGATGGCGGTCGCCGTTGTGCGCTGCATTCCCATGCCTCTGTCAACTCACGCCCGTCGCTCCGGTTTCGACGCCCGGAGGCGGCCGGCCGGGCGGTCGTCCCGGCCGGTCCGGCTCGCCCGCTCTCCGCCGGCTACGGGGCGCGACTCTAGCAGGTCGGCCGGGCGGGCGGCTCAGCGCGCCCTGGCCAGATCGCGCAGGGTGCCGGCCAGGACGTCGACCAGCTCCTCCAGCTCCGCCTCGGCGATCACCAGCGGGGGCGCGACCATCACCGTGTCGTTGCGGTGGCGGGTGAACACCCCGCGGCGCTTCATCTCCCCGACCACCGCCGCGGCGCTCCCGGGGACGGCCGCCGGATCGAGGTCGACCGCGCCCATCATCCCCAGGCCGCGGGCCTCCCGCACGTAGGGCAGCTCGCCGAGGGCCGCCAGGCGCTCCTGCAACCGGGCGCCCAGCCGGGCGGCGCGCGCCACCAGCCCCTCGCGCTCGATGACGTCCAGGTTGGCGTGGGCGACGGCGCAGCAGGTGGGGTGGGCGGAGTAGGTGTAGGCGTGCATCCACTTCACGTCCGGCGGCTGCGCGAAGAGCACATCCCGGATGGCGTCCGAGAGGATCACCCCGCCGAGCGGGAGGTAGCCGGAGGTGATGCCCTTGGCGAAGGAGAGGAGGTCCGGCGTCACGCCCCACTGCTGCAGGCCCCAGAAGGTGCCGGTGCGGCCGAAGCCGGTGATCACCTCGTCGGCGATGAACAGGATGCCGTAGCGGTCGCAGAGCCGGCGCACCCGGGGGAAGTAGTCCGCCGGCGGGGGGTAGACGCCGCCGGCGCCCTGCACCGGCTCGGCGATGTAGGCCGCGATCGTCTCCGGCCCTTCCTCGACGATGGCCGCTTCCAGGGCGTCGGCGTCCATCGCCGGGACGTGGCGGAAGCCGGCCGGCAGGGGCCCGAAGCGGGGGTGGAAGGCGGGCAGGGCGGTGGCCCCCATGGCCCCCATGGTCACCCCGTGGTAGCCGTCGAGGCGGGAGAGCACCTTGATCTTCTCCGGCTGCCCCCGCAGGCTCCAGTAGAAGCGGGCCGTCTTGATGGCGGTGTCGTTGGATTCCGCCCCGCCGGTGGTGAAGAAGGTGGTGCGCAGCCCCGGCGGGGCGAGGGCGGCGAGGCGGGCCGCGAGGGTGATCGCCGGCTCGTTCGAGGCCCCGGCGTAGGCGTTGGCGAAGGCCAGCTGCGCCATCTGGCGGGCGCCGGCGTCGGCCAGCTCGCGCCGCCCGTGGCCGACGTTGACGTTCCACAGGCAGGAGAGGCCGTCGATGTAGCGCCGCCCCTGCACGTCCCACAGGATGGCCCCCTCGCCCCGGGCGAAGATCACCGGGGCGGTGTGGTCCGCCGGGTGGTGCTGGGGGTGGAGGAGGTAGGCCTGGTCGAGCTCGACCAGGGCCTCGTAGCTCAGGGACGCCGCCGCCGCCGGGGGTTCCGCCACGGACTGCCCGTGCACCGCCATCACGCTGCTCCTTCGCCGGCGCGCCTGACACCCGCTCGCGGCGGGAGCAGCGCTCGCTTCCGGGGACGGCGTCCCCTGGGCCCCCTGCCGGGGGGCGCCCTTCGCCGTACGACTCCCGCCAGTGTACCCGCCGACCGCCCCGCCCGGCGTATGGCACCATACGCCCCACACAAGGTCACGAGGTAAGGAGCACAGAGCGCCAATGGCCACGAGCGTCCAGTCCACCCTGCCCGCGCGCTGGCAGGACCGGGAGGGTTGGAAGGTGCCGGGGCGGGTGGTCTACGCCGGCCGCGCCGGCGGGCAGGTCGACCCGGAGAACCCCACCCACGCCGCCCTGCTGGCGCAGGGAGTCGAGCTGTCGGTGGCGCCGTTCACGGACGCCGGGGGCGCCGTCACGCCCGAGGTGGCCGACGCGGACGTGATCATCACCGGGGGCCTGCCCCTGGGCGCGGCCGAGGCCGCCCAGCTGCCCAAGACGCGCCTCGTGCTGCGGCCCTACGTCGGCTACGACGACATCGACGTCGACGCCTTCACCGCCCAGGGGATCCTGTTCGCCAACGTCCCGGACGCGTTCAGCGAGGAGGTGGCCAACCACGCCCTCTGCCTGCTCCTGGCGGCGAACCAGCAGCTGCTGCGCAGCGACCGCTACGTGCGCAGCGGGGAGTGGGAGAAGCGCCGCGGGCGGCCGGACTGGAAGCCCCCCATCCGGCGCCTCTCGGCGGAGACGCTGGGCATCGTCGGCTTCGGGGTCATCGCCCGGATGGTCGCCCGGCGGGCCGCGCCCTTCGGCTTCCGCATGCTGGCCTACGATCCGTACCTGACCCAGGAGGACGCCACGCCCTACGGGGTGACCCTGGTCTCCCTCGAGCAGCTGCTGGCCGAGTCCGACCTGGTCACGGTGCACACCTTCCTCGCCGCCTCCACCCGGCACCTGATCAACCGCGAGCGCCTGCTGGCGATGAAGCCGGGGGCCTACCTGATCAACACCGCCCGCGGGCCGATCGTGGACGAGGCGGCCCTGATCGACGTGCTGCGCCAGGGCCACCTCGGCGGGGCGGCCCTGGACGTGACCGAGGTGGAGCCCCTCACCGCCGGCAGCCCGCTGATCGAGCTGGAGAACGTCATCCTGACCCCCCACATGGCCAGCGCCTCGGTCGAGGGCGGCCAGACCCTGCGCCGGCGGGTGGCCGAGATCGCCGGGGACGTCGCCCTGGGGCAGCTCCCGGAGCGCCACGTCACCGTCAACCGGGCCCTCTACGACAGCGTCGCCGCCGCCACCGGCCTCAGCAGCGTCCGCCAGCCGCCGGCGCCCGTCTAGCGCCCGTCTAGCGCCCGTCTAGCGTCCGTCGCGCCGGCGCCGTCGGGCCCGGCGCGCGCAGCCAACAACGAGTCTCGGGCCGACCAAGCCAACCAAGGAGGTGTGGGATGGAGCGGAGCCTGCTCCTGGAGTTCGTGCGGGCGACGGAGGCCGGAGCGCTGGCCTCGGCGCGCTTCATGGGCCGGGGGGATTCCCACGGCGCGGACAACGCCGCCGTCGAGGCGATGCGCCGGTCGATGGACGAGGTGAACATGGACGGCACCATCGTCATCGGCGAAGGGGAGCGGGACGAGGCGCCGATGCTGTACATCGGCGAGAAGGTCGGCGGGGCCAACCACAACGGGGCGAGCGCCGCCGCGGCGGCGAGCGTCGCCCCGGGGGGGGCCCGCAAGGGCGGCGCGAAGGCCAACGGCGCCCCGGCGGACGAGACCCCTCCGGCCGCCCCCGCTCCGGGCGGCAGCAACGGCGCCGCCGGCGCCGCCACCGCGGTGGACATCGCCGTCGACCCCCTGGAAGGCACCGGCCTGGTCGCCCGGGGGCAGGAGGGGGCCATCTCCGTGCTGGCCGTGGCCGAGCGCGGCGGGCTGCTGCACGCCCCGGACATCTACATGGAGAAGCTCTGCGTCGGCCCGCTCGCGGCCGGGCGGGTGCGGATGGAGTTCCCCGTCGCCGCCAATCTGCGCATCATCGCGGACAGCCTGAATCGCCACGTCGAGGACATCACCGTGGTCATCCTCGACCGCGAGCGGCACAAGAAGCTGATCGAGGACGTGCGCCAGACCGGGGCCCGGATCCGGCTGATCGCCGACGGCGACCTCACGGCCGCCATCTCTGCGGCCGTCTCCGGCACCGGCGACCACTGCGTGATGGGCAGCGGCGGCGCGCCCGAGGGCGTCATCACCGCCGGCGCCCTGCGCTGCCTCGGGGGCCAGATCCTCGGCCAGTTCGTCCCCCGCAACGCCGCCGAGCGGGAGCGCTGCAAGGAGATGGGGATCGATCCGGAGCGGGTCTACGACACGCACGAGCTGGCCTCGGGCGCGAACCTGATGTTCGCCGCCACCGGGGTCACCGACGGCGCCCTGCTGAAGGGCGTGCGCTACTTCGGCGGCGGGGCCCGCACGCACTCCCTGCTGATGGGCCTGCAGTCCCGCACCGTGCGCTTCGTCGACACGGTGCACATGTTCGATCCCGAGGCCATCGGCCACGTCCGCCTCTAGCCGGCCGGGCCGATGACGCGCCGGCGGGCGGCGGGCGCCGGCGACGAGGGACCAGGGACGCGGGACGAGCGACGAGCGACGAGCGACGAGTCCGCGGGGCAGCCGGGGGCGGCGGGAG
>DATLLM010000671.1:0-10974 GCA_035537855.1 Chloroflexota bacterium
GGTCAGGCAGACGGCGTGGCGCTCGGCCGTGGCGGTCGGCCCGGCGCAGGCCGGCGTCGGCGGGGCGCCGGGCGCGGCCGCCGGGCCGGGATTCTGGATGGTGCTCACCGCGGTGGGGACGAGCAGGGCCGGGGCGGGCGCGCGGTCGATGCGGTAGGTGACGCTGCTGGTCGCCGAAGGGCAGCACAGCGGATCGGCGGCGGCGTAGCGCTGGAAGCTGGCGCTGAGCTGCGCGCCGCCGTCGGCCAGGCCGGTGACGCCGCCCGAGCCGTCGGCGCGGGCGTCCATCGGGCCGGGGGAGACGGTGCCGGCGAACGTCCCGTCGACGAAGACGAACTCCTGGTACTGCAGGGGACGGCACATCCCGTCGACCCCCGCGAGGCCGCGGACGATCTGCACGCCCCAGCCGCCGGTGTAGGTGCCGAAGAGGGTCCAGCCCGCGGCCGCGACCTGCCCGTCCGCCGCCGTCTCCGGGGTGCGGGCCAGGTTCGCGCAGCGCGGGTCGAGGGCGACCGCGGCCGGCGGCGCCGCCGGAACGGGGCCGCCGGCGGTGTTCCAGGGCGCCGGGGGGGCTTGCCCCAGCCACGCGCCGTCGGCCTGCACCGGCTGGGGCGGCAGGGAGAGGACGAGCGCGGCGAGCAGGGCGGCGAGCAGCGGCAGTCGGGTGAGGGCGGGGCGGTACATCTCGGGCTATAACGGCTCGCCGGTCCAGGCGGAGGGGCCAGCCGGAAGCCGGACGCGCTCGCCAGGAGATGGAGCGCGACCCCGGCCGCTCCCGAAACCGGGTAAGTCCGTTATGACGTTTGCCGGCCCGGGTGGCGCCGCCGCCGCTCGCTCACGCGGCGGCCCCGCGGGTATGAGGAGGGATTGTGGGTCGGAGGTACGGCACGCCACGGCGCGCGCAGCCCCGCCGGTCGATCGGCTCGGCCTTGCTGCTGGTGCTGCTTTCGCCCCTGGTGATCGCCGCCGTCGTCCTCAACTCCCGCACGCGCGCCCAGCGCCTGACCATCGTCGGGGCGCTGCTCGCCGTGGTCGTGGTCGTCCCCCTGGTGCTCTACTCCGCCTACCGGGTCACCGGCTCGGTTTCGGGGCAGCTCGCCGCCCAGGCCCCGCGCCCGGCGCCGACCGCGCTGCCGCCGACGCCGGTCCCGTGCCGCTACGTGGCCGGGTTCGCCACCCTGGGCGAGATGATCCCCGAGGTCGTCGGGGACTGCCTGGAGTGGGAGCAGGCCGACCCCCTGACCGGGGACACCCAGCAGCGCACGACCGCGGGACTGCTCGCCTGGCGCAAGCTGGACAACTCGACCGCCTTCACCGACGGCCAGGGCACCTGGATCAACGGCCCCAACGGCCTCGCCTACCGCCCGAACACGGTGCGCTTCCCCTGGGAGACGAACCCCGCCGCGCTGCCCGTGGTGGCGGAGAACAGTCCCACCATCGGCGCCCCCGGCGCCCTGCTGCCCTCTCAGCGGATCATCACCTACTACGGCAATCCCCTCTCCCCGGCGATGGGCATCCTGGGGCAGCGCACGCCGGAGCAGATGCTGAACGCGCTCGAGCAGCAGGCCCAGCAGTACGCCGCCGCCGATCCGGCGACGCCGGTCAAGCTGGCCCTGCACCTGGTGTCCACGGTGGCCACCGACACGCCCGGGCCGGACGGGCTCTACCGCCGCCGCTCGAGCGCCGAGGAGATCGAGCGGGTCGCCGGATGGGCGCAGAGCCGGGGGCACCTGCTGATCCTGGACATCCAGCCCGGCTGGGCGACCACCCGCAGCGAGGTGGAGGCCCTCCTGCCCTACCTGGAGCGGCCCTACGTCCACCTGGCTCTCGATCCGGAGTGGGCGATGCGCCCGGGCCAGGTGCCGGGGCGCTTCTTCGGGACGATGGACGCCACCGCCGTCAACGAGGCGATCCAGATGCTCGCCCGCGTCGTCTCGCGGCACCGGCTGCCGCCCAAGCTGCTGATCCTGCACCGCTTCCGGGACGACATGCTGACCAACTCCAGGGCCATCCGGCCCGATCCCCGGGTGCAGGTGGTGGTGGCGATGGACGGGACGGGGAATCAGTTCGTCAAGACGGACGTCTACCGGATGATGGTGAAGGATCAGCCGGTGCAGTTCGCCGGGCTGAAGATCTTCTACACCGAGGACATCAGCCCGTTCAGCCCCCGCCAGGCGCTGAACCTGGACCCCAAGCCCCACCTGATCATCTACCAGTAGGAGCGGCAGCCGGTACCCTTGCGCCATGACAGGCGCATTGCAGCTGGTCGATCGCCCGGACGACCGCCTCGAGCTCCACTACGGCGACGTCGAGCTGTTCCGCTACGTCTACCGGCCGCAGATGGCGCCGGAGGAATCCCCCAAGCCGTACTTCCACCCCATCCGCACCCTGGCGGGCAACGTGGTCACCATCTACCGGCCCTACGACCACGTCTGGCACAAGGGCTTGCAGATGACCTTCGCCGTCCTCTCCGGGCAGAACTTCTGGGGCGGGCCGACGTACGTCCACGGCCAGGGCTACGTCCAGCTGCCCAACAACGGCCGCATCGAGCACCGGGCCTGGAAGCGGCTGGAATCGGGGCCGCAGCGCCTCGACCTGCTGGAGGAGCTGACCTGGATCAGCTACGAGGGGGAGCCCTGGATCGCCGAGGAGCGGGCGATCACCCTGGACGGCCTCGATGCGCAGCGCGGCTACTGGTCGCTCGGGTTCCGGCTGCACCTGACCAACGTGCGGCCGGCGCCCCTCGTCTTCGGCTCGCCGACCACCGAAGGGCGCCCCAACGCCGGGTACGGCGGGCTCTTCTGGCGCGGGCCGCGCTCGTTCTTCCGGGGCAAGATCTTCGCCCCTGAGGGGCAAGAGGGCCCGGGGATGATGGGCCGGGCCGCGCCGTGGCTGGCCTACACCGGGCGGCACGACGAGACGGCGGACACGTCGACCCTGATCTTCGTCGATCAGCCGGACAGCTTCCGCTTCCCGGCGCGGTGGTTCGTGCGCGACGACCCGTTCGCCGCGGCGAGCTTCGCCGTGACGTTCGACGAGGAGCACACGCTCCCTCCGGGCGCGACGATCGACCTGCACCACCGCATCGTGATCGCCAACGGGGCCTGGTCGGCGGAGGACGTCGGCGCCCTCGTCGCCGGCAGCTAGAGCGCAGCGCAGACATCCGCCGTCCCGCGCTGCGCCGGGAAGCCGCGCTACGGGGCCCGGCACTCGGTCAGGCCGGGGGCGTCCCGAGCAGGGCGGCGACCGGGTCTTCGCCGCCCGAGAGAGCGTCCTCCAGGGCGACCTCGAACCCGGCGCGGGCCGGCAGGCCCAGGGGGACGTAGCCGACGGAAACGGCGGGCGCGTCGCCGTAGAGCGCGGCGAACTGCTGCGAGTAGGTGGCCGAATCCAGGAAGGGCGCGATGGTGGCCCGGGCCGCGGCGGTCTGCGCCGGCGGCAGGGCGGGCCGGGCGCCGGCGAACGCGGCGGTGCGACCCTCCTGCGCCAGCATGGCCCGCAGGGTGCGGGCGGGGCCCAGGCGGCGGCGGTAGGCGGCGCGGTAGAGGTCGCCGAGCAGCGTCTGGCGGATTCGGTCCGGCGCCGGCGACTCGCTCGCCCAGAGGAGCGCGGCGACGGCGTTGCGTTTGCGGTCGACCCGATCGGCGAAGCGGCCGCTGGCTTCGGTCAGGTAGCGATTCGTCCAGCCGCCGGCGACGTCGTCGGCGAGAACGAGGGAGGCGCGTAGCCGGTCGTCGACGTCCGTCAGGCGGGCGGCGGCGTCGGCGGCGGCGCTCGCCCCGAGCGCCTCGGCGCCCAGGTCGAGGAGCTCGACCACGCGGGCCAGGGCGTGCTCTCGGGCCATGGGGTTGGCCGCGGCGATCGGCAGCACGACGTCGCCTGTGCCCTGGAGCATGGCGTCCAGGTAGGCGCCGAAGCGGGACGCGTCCCGCGGCCTGGCGTAGAGGTCGCGCAACACCGCGAGCACCGGGACGTACTCGATCTCCATCGGGTTCGCGCTCGCCCTCGCGCCCGGTTCAGACGCTCGCCGTCCCCGGCACCACGTCCTCCGGGGTCAGCCCGGCGGCGGCGAGGGCCTCGGGCAGGTCGCCGTAGCGCACGATGGCGGCGATCCGGCCGTCCCGCAGGCGCAGCACGGAAGCGACCGGCTGCGCCGGGCCGGGGGCACCCCCGGCGGCGTCCTTCCAGGACGCGTCCTGTTCGACGACCAGGATGGCGTCCCGGGCGAAGACGCGCTTCGGAGTCAGGGTGATCCCGGCGCGGGCGAGCCAGCCGGCGACCACCGCCGCGCCCCGGTCGCTGCCCCGGGGACCGCCGACCTCGACGTCCGGGGTGACGAGGGTGAGCAGCCGGGCGGTGTCCGCCGCGTTGACGGCCGCGTGGAAGGCGGCGACGAGCTCGAGGGGATCGCTCATGCCGGGATGGTACCGCCACCGGACAGGCCGAACGGGCCGAGCGGACGAGCGGGCCCCGGAATCACCGGCGCCGCCCGGAGGGGACGGGCGGCGCCGGCGTGGAGGAAAGGGGGTTGGTTGGCGCCGGGCGCAAGGGCCCGGCAGTCCGGATCAGCCCGATCGCTGGGTCGAGGCGGTGGCGGCTCGGGAGGCCGTCCGCGCCGGCCGCTCCCGCCGGTCGCTCCGCCCGTCCCGCTCGCTTCGCATGTCGATAGCGTAGGCTGCCCGTGTTAACAACCGATCATGGCGGAGTTAATCCTCGGCCAAGAAAGGCGCGCCGGTGTGAGGACGGTGTGAGGTCCCCGCCGGCGCGGCGGGCCGGGCCGGAGCCGGAGCGGATCAGCCGGGGACGATCCAGATCGGGCTCGACCAGGCCATCGCCACCCGACCGTGGACGATCTCGCGCTGGCGCACGCGGAGGTAGTAGATCCCCCGCCGGGGTGGCTCGGGGTCGGTCCAGTCGAGGGTGAGGCTGGACGGCGCGCCGCCGGCGAACCACCAGCGGTGAGCCACCCGCCAGGAGCGCTCGGCGGCCGCGAGGTCCGCCCGCATGATCTCGACGAAGCGCAGGGGCGCCGTGGCGACGATCTCGCCGCTGAGGCGCAGCGGCGCCCCGGCCGGATGCCGGTGCTCGCCGCCCATCGGCGTGCCGCCGGCGGCGAAGTCCAGCAGCAGGCGGCAGCCGGTGGTGGCGTAGGTGCGCCGGCGGCGGATGGCGTCGAAGACCGCCTCCCGGGTGGCCTCGGGAGCGTAGACGGCCATCACCCCGAAGCCGTCGCGGCCGGGCCGGGCGCAGTGGTTGTCCGACGAGGCGATGACGCCGAGGGGGTGCCCGCGCAGCCAGGCCTCGCGCACGGCGCCGGGCGCCGCGGCCGGGCCGGTGAGGGTGAAGTCGACCACGTCCGAGGCGAGGGGGTGGTCGTCCGCGTGCAGCTCGGACTGGCCGTGCCCGGAGTAGATCTCGGCGACCGGGCGGAAGCGGTCGTCGCGCGCCGCCCAGTCCGTGTTCGGGCGGGCCGGGTTCCCCAGGGCGACGGTGTGGTGCGGGATGGTCACGGCCGTGCCCGGCTCGGTCGCCGCCCACAGCTCGGTCAGGGTCATGTCCCGGGAGTGACGTAACGGACCGCCCGCGCCGCGGAAGAAGACGTTGTGGTGGCCGAACGGGAAGCCCAGGCTGTCCTCGTAGCCGACGAGGGTGACGAAGCGCCCCGGCTGGTAGTAGCGGGCGTTGCGCTGCACCGTCTCCGCCCAGTCCGCGGCGGAGAGGGATTCGCCGTGGTCGGCGTTGCCGTAGACCTGCAGGCCGGAGACGTCGCGGGCGTAGCGGAACGCGTCCTCGGGGAGCCCGGTGGCGTCCCAGCTGAGCTGGGTGTGCCCGTGCAGGTCGCCCCACAGCAGGCGCTCGGCCGGCGCGGCCGGGAGGCAGCGGCTGGGATTGGAGACGGCGACGAGGCGCCCGTCCGCGGACTGCCCGCGGAGGCGCACGATCCCGGGGGCCAGGGGCGTGTAGGGCACCCGAACGCTCCAGGCTCCGGGGGGGCAGGCGAGCGCCGGGCCGTCGAGGGCGACGTCGCCCTCGACGCCCCGCAGACTGATCGTCAGCCCCTCCGGCCAGGCGGGGTTGAGGTTGGCGTCGAGGCAGGTGACGAGGGCCTCAGCCGGCTCGCCGGCGACCCCGATCGAGGGCAGCAGGACGACGACCTCGACCGCCGGGCCGGGCAGCACGCTGAGCGCCGGCAGGTCGGCTTCGGGGAGGGGCCGGAAAGCGCCGCCGCCGGTGGCGTCGACCTCGGCGCGCACCGGCTCGGGCGAGGCGCCCCACAGGGGCGGGGTGAAGCCCCGGCTGCCACCGGAGCGTTCGCCGTAGACGACGTCCAGGGACTCGCCGGGGGCGAGGGCGCCGGCGGTGACGTCCACCCGCACGACCCAGCCGTAGCGCCGGTCCTTGCCGTCAAGGGAGGGGCGGGGGCGCTTGACCAGAGTCTCGTCCGGGGCCGGCGCGAGCGGGGCCTCCCCTTCAACGCGGCAGCGCAGGCGCACGTCCGGGCGCGGGGCGCGCGCGGCCACGTAGAACGGCTCGGCGGGGTGAGTCGCCTGCACCGGCCGGGCCGAATTGCGCACCCACTGGTGCCACGACGGCGGCAGGGCGACCCGGATGGCGCCGCCGGCGGGGAGGCCGTCCGGGCCGGCGGTGAAGCGCACCGTCCAGGCGCCCCACTCGCCGACGGTGCCGGCTTCCGGGAGGACGCTGAGCCGGCCGGGCGGCGCCACCGCCGGGCTCAGCGGGCGACGGCGGCGCCGTAGCGCGCCGGATCGAAGGGGGCGAGCCGCCCGGCGGCCTCCGCCTCCCCGGCGATCAGGGCGGCGAGCAGCCGCCCGGTGGCGGGCGAGGCGGTGACCCCGACGGCGCCGTGGCCGCTGGCGACGTAGGCGTTCTCGGCGCCCGGCAGGAGCCCGACCACCGGCGGGCCGCCGTCCGCCATCACCGGCCGGAAGCCGCACCAGGCGTGCTTGAAGCTCGCCTCGGCCAGGTGGGGCACCATGTTCTTCCCCAGGGAGGTGAGCCAGTTCAGACCCTGGGCGGTGACCCGCACGTCGAAGCCGACGTCGTCGTGGGTGGCGCCGATGACGGTGGTGCCGTTCGGCTTGGGGATGGCGTAGCCGCCGCGGCCGTGCAGGATGTGGCGCACCTTGGGGGCCGGCGGACGGGACTGCAAGGCCAGGATCTGCCCCCGCTGCGGCCCGACCGGCAGCTCCACGTCCAGCCAGCGGGCGGCGAGCCCGGTCCAGGCCCCGGTGGCCAGGACGACGGCGCCGCAGGCGATCCGGCCCCGGGAGGTGTCGACCGCGGTCACCCGCCCGCCGTCCTGCCGCACGCCGGTGACCGAGGTGCCCTCCAGCAGGGTAGCCCCCTTTGCTCCGGCGCTGTGGGCCAGCCCCTTGACGTACTGGGGGGCGTAGACGTTGTGCGATTCGGGCAGGTACAGCCCGGAGATGACCTCCGGCGAGACGCCCGGCTCGCGGCGCAGCACCTCCTCAGGAGAGATCCACTCGTGGGGCTCGTTCGAGGCCTCGTAGGCGGGGATGCGCCGCGCCTTGATCTGGGCGATGTCCGCCTCGTTGAAGGCCAGGATGAGGGTGCCCGGCTGGGTGAAGCCGACGTCGGTCCCGGTCAGCTCGTAGATCTCGCGCGCGAGGCCGGGCATCATCTCCCGGCTCTCCTGGCCGATCTCTTCCAGTGGGCGTCCTTCGCCGGAGAGCGCCTGGAGCATGGCGCCAGAGGCGCCGGAGGCGCTCGGCACGCCGCCGGCGCGCCCCTGCTCGATCAGGGCGACGGTGAGCCCGCGGCCGGCCAGATAGTAGGCGGTCGCGCTGCCCATCACCCCGGCGCCGACGACGACGACGTCGACGGCGCCGGGCAGTCCGTTGTTCACGATCTCTCGTCTCCTTCGTCCGCCGCGCTCAGGCCCGGTAGTCCCAGTTGAGGTGGCTGTCTTCGGGCAGGTTCTGCTTGAAGACGCGCAGGTAGTTCCCGCCCAGGATGCCGCGGACGTCCTCCTGGGTGAAGCCGGCGCGGTCGAGGCGCTCGATGAACATCTCCAGCCCGCGGCGGTAGTCGACGCCGCCGGGCTCGTCCGTGGTCATGATCAGGTCGCGCCGGGCGCTGCGGCTCCAGCGCAGGTAGCTGGGCTCGCGGTTCAGCACGCCGAAACCGATGTACTGCGGGCCGATCAGGTCGGCGATGTAGCGCACGTGGCCGACGAGCTCGTCGAGGGTCGGCTTGTTCGGGTCCTGGATGGGGCTCCACAGGTGGACGCCGACGACCCCGCCCTGCCGGGCGAGGGCCTTGAGCTGCGCGTCCGTGCAGTTGCGGCGGTGCTTGACCAGGGCGGTGGCGTTGGAGTGGGTGCACAGCACCGGCTGCTCACTCACCTCCAGGACGTGGAACCAGGATGGCTCGTCGAGGTGGCCGAGGGTCATGGTCACCCCCAGGCGGTTGGCCTCCTTGACGATGGCCACCCCGAACTCCGAGAGGCGGCCCCCCGCGCTCTCGTCGTTGTGGCCGCTGGCCAGCTCGTTGCGCCCGTTGTGGGCGATGTGCATGTGGCGCATCCCCAGCCGGAAGAAGGTGCGGAAGAGGTGCAGCCGGCGCTGGATGGAGCGCCCGGAGGAGTAGTCCTCCTGGAAGGGGTGCCCGCCCTCGATCTCGATGATGAAGCGGATGGTGTTCGGGTGGGGCTCCTCCGGCACGTCGCGCTTGTTCAGGATCAGGGCGGCCCGCGGCTCCTTGCGGACCTCCTCGAAGAAGAGGTCGAGCACGTCGAGGGAGCCGACCAGGGGGCGGGTGTCCCCCGCCCGGTGGTGGTCGCCGTCGCCGCCCAGGACGTAGATGGAGCCCTGGTAGCCGCCGTCGATCATGCGGCGCAGCATCGTCCCGGCGAAGGGCGAGGGCTCGCCCTCCTTGCGCCGCTCGGTCATCTCGGTGTGGTCGCGGTGCCCTTCCAGGACGACGTAGTCGTCCGGGTTGTAGCTGAAGCGCGCCGGGCGCTCCGGCAGGGGCTCGTGCAGCTTCGGCTCGGGGAGGGCTGTGGTCATCGGCGCACCTGCGACTGCTCCACCTGGCGGGCGACCTCCTGCAGGGTTGAGACGGGAGCCCCTTCCTCGAACACCTTGCGCAGGCCGGGG
This sequence comes from Chloroflexota bacterium, assembly GCA_035537855.1. GTDB lineage: Bacteria > Chloroflexota > UBA11872 > UBA12225 > UBA12225 > DATLLM01. The sequence continues at coordinate 9,141 of DATLLM010000671.1, forward strand.
ATCATCACCTCGGCCGCGGCCGCCTGGTTCTGGAAGCTCTCCGGCTCGACCGCGTGGTGGTACCCCATCTGGATGGCCTCCTCGACGATCTCGAGGCGGACGTTGGCCAGGCGGGGGTCGATCGAGCGGACCGTCTTGACGTACTCGGGCATGACCGACTTGCGGGCGGGCACGATGGCCCGCGACTTGGCCTGGAGCATCATCTTCTGGTACTCGGGGCCGGCGAGGAACTTCATCAGCGTCCAGGCGCCGTCGGCCGAGCCGCGCTGCTGGACGCCGGTGTAGACGGAGTAGGCGTTGGACGAGAGGTGGGCCACCCGGGACTTGCTGTCCTTGGGCAGGTGGGCGATGTCCCAGCGGCGCTTGACGTTCTCCGCCAGCCAGAACATGAACGAGGTGCCCTCCTCGATCATCGCCAGCCGGCCCTGGCTGAACAGGGTGTAGCTGTCCTCTTTGTCGTACTGGCCGCGCTGGATGACCACGTTCTGGTCCCAGGTGCGCCCGCGGATCCAGTCGAACGAGGCCAGGGCCGCCGGATCGGCGAAGCGGGCCTTGGTCTTGTCCTTCTCGTCCACCATCCGCCCGCCGTCCCCCAGGACGTGGGTGTAGACCCGGTCGTAGCTCGTGCCGGGGATGTAGCCGCCGAAGCGGTCGTTCGGGCCGGTGCCCTTCTTGGTCAGGCGGACGAGGGCGTTCAGGTACTCCTCCCGCCCCCAGTTGTTGTCCGGCGGCTTGACCCCGGCCTCCTCGAACGCGTCCTTGTCGTAGATCAGGAAGCCCATCCAGAGGTGCTTGGGCAGGGCGAAGCGGAAGTCCGTCCCCGGGAGCACCATGGCGTCCCACTGCGCCTTGTGGAAGTCGTTCAGGTCGGCCGGCTTGAAGTCCTTCTTCACCAGCGGGGTCAGGTTGACCAGCTGGTTCCGGTCGGCGAACTCGCGGGTGGTGGTGCTGAAGACGTGCAGCACGTCCGGCGCCGTCCCGGCGATCATCTCGGCCAGGGTCTTCGGCACCCAGTCCCCGACGTACGCGACGTACTCCACCGTGATGTGCGGATTCTGGGCCTGGAACGCCGGGATGGCCGTGTTCTTGGCCATGTCCATGAAATCGCCCGGCCAGTCCTGCATCACGAGCTTGACCGGCTTGGCGCTCGGCGGCGCGCTCCCGGACGAGGTCTCGCTCGACCCCGCGCCGCAGGCCGCCTGCACCGCCGCCGCTCCCAGCACGGTCGCCCCCAGGAGCGCCCGGCGCGAGCGCCGGGACCAGCCCGGAACGCCGCCCGGTCGACCGATTCGGTCAATCATCGACCTCTCCTTCTCCCTCTGCCCCCGCGAGCTGGCGCCCTGCACCGGCCCGTCCGGCGCACCACAGCGCCTCCTCCCGCCGCTGCGATCCTAGCACGTGGCCCGCTGCCGGGGGCCCCCGCCGCACCGGCCGGCGGGGCCCCGGCTCAACCGGCGCAGCCGGTGGCGGCGGGCGCCTCCCCGGGGCGCCGGGAAGGGCCGGGGCGGAAGTCGGGTACGGCCAGGGGGATTCCCCCCCGGGCGATGGACTCGGCGGCCAGGATGGCCGGCGCGGCCGTGTCCATCGCCGCGTAGACGTCCAGCTCGGCGGGACGGCCGGAGCGCACCGCGTCCCGGAAGGCGACGTGGACGTAGTAGTCGGCGCCGCCGTGACCGCTCTCGCGCGACTCCGGCGGGGCGTCGGCGCGCTCGTAGCGCCAGTCCGCCTCCGCCAGGTCGTGCATCTGGCCGTCCGCCAGCCAGAGCTTGGGCCGGTCGCGGTCGGCCCGCTTCCACTCCACCCGCCCCCGGGTGCCCACGACCTGGTACCAGTG